>NZ_JAIQXV010000029.1 GCF_020166415.1 Deinococcus multiflagellatus | reverse complement strand
CTGGGCCTGGTGCTGGCCATGATCGCCTCGGGGTGGGTGAGCTACCGCAGTCGGCAGAACAAGGAAAAGGGCGTGCCCAGCGACGTGCTGGCTGAACTCAGCGCCGTGCTGGCCCAGGTGGCGGCGCAGGGCCCGGCCGTGCCGCCCAGTCCGGCCCCGGCGGTCCCTGCCGACCCGGACGCCCTGCGGCCTATCACGCCGGACGAGGTGCAGCGCACCCGGGTGGACTGGCCCGCACCGGCCTGGACGGACGATGCGCCGCTTGATCCAGGGCCCCGGTGAAGGCGGGTATTCTGGTGGCGGCCCTGCGTCGCCGGCTGCGGTGGCCCTGGGCCTGGCGTAAGGTCCTGGCCGGACACACCGTCTCCCCCGTGCGCCTGGGCGGGTGGCGCTGCGACGATCAGATGGACCTGGTGCACCTGCCCATGCCCACGCACCCGGAGCCCTACCCGATCACCACGGTGCTGGTGCCAGGGCTGTACGCCGCCCTGAAGGTGCTGCGCCCCCGCCTAGACCAGACCTATCCCGAACAGGAGGGCACGCTGCACCGGGACGAGGCAGGCCAGCCGCACACCCTGCACCTGCTGGGCCGGGACTGGCCCGTGACGTTGGTGGAGACGAGCGCCGCGCTGGAGGTGGAGCTGGACCTCCCCGGGCCCGTGTTTCTCCAGGCCGTGGACGAGGCGCTGGAGACGCTGGCGGGTCCTCGTGTCCTCTGACCGGCCCGCGCCCCGGTCCATGACCCCGGGGGCGCCGTATGCCTGCCCCCAGCGCCGGTGCCGACGCCCCCGACCGCCGAGGACCTGCGCCGGGGTTATCAGGACGTCCCCTTGCCTGGCGGGGGCACGGTGCGCCGCCCGCTTGGGGGCTGAGCAACCGCGGCTGGCGGCCGGACGGGCGCGGCGTTGCCTAGGGGCGCGGCTCGATCACCGATCTTTCGGCGTGCTGCGCCTGCATGGCCGCCTGGATCACCACATCGTACCAGCCCACCAGGCGCCGCCGGTCTGAGGGTTTTCGGGCCCAGCCGCCCCGTGGCCCCTGGACCAGGATCACCACGTCGGGCACGATCTGGCGGGGCTGCGCGCAGGCCACCGCCACGTCATCCAGGATGAGCATGGGCCGCCCGCCGGCGGTGCCGGAGGCCAGCGGCACAGTGCGCGTCACGCCCCCCAGGGTCACGGTCACCTGTCCAGGGCCCGCCGCGCGCACCTCCAGGCGGGGTTGCACCAGCCGCCCCCGCCAGCTCAGGCGATGGCGGGGGCCGAAATACAGGGTGTGCATGAGGCCAGCGTACTTTCTTCAGGGGCGTGATGGGGCTGCAGGCATGGTCAGAACCGCCGCAGTGCCCCCACTGGTGGGGGCGGCCAGGCGGCCTGGGCTAGGGTGACGCCGATTTCTGCATGACCAGCACCTCTGACCGCAAGTTTACCTACCACGAGCCGGTGCTGATCTGGCACCACCCCCGCACGGCACCATTGAGGCCGGGGTGCAGGAGATCCGCTACCTGCGCCCGCCCCTGGCCGAGTATGTGGGCGACTTGGCCTAGTACGTGCGGCAGAACGGCCAGCTGCTGCCACGCGGCGACGCGGGCCGCTGCGCCCGGCTCGTGCGGCAGGGTGAGGGCCAGGGGCGCCCCCTCCCGCCCGGCTTCGTGGCCCACCTGCAGGTGGGGCGCCGGCGCTTTGCCCTGACGGCTGAGCAGGTGCAGGCGCTCGAAGCGGAACTGGCCCGGGTCCAGGCCCTCCCACTGGGGCAGGCCGTGGCCGCCCAGCGCGCTGCGCTCGCCCCTACGCCGATCCGGGCCGTGGCGGTGAACCGCCGCGCCCCGACGCCCATTGCCCCCCAGGTGCGCGTGACGGCGGCCGTCAACTGGGCCCGCCTCACCGGCGAGCCCCAGGTGCTGGCCGCACCCTGATCATCCTGCGCGCCGGTGGGCGCGCGGGGATTACTGAATGATCACGAAGTTTTTGTGATTTTGCCGCTCCCTCTTCGGGAATTCGTCGGGGTCCTGGCCAAAAGAGTACGCAGTATGCGGATTCTGCGCACTTCGTCCCAGACGGGGATTTTCTCTAAGCGGGTGTTTTCGGGTGAATGTGGTTACGACCTGGTGATGCACTGCAGCGACCAGACGGCAAAACTCTGGATTGACCGCCACGTTATACGCCCGGACCCGAACACCCTGTGGGCGCTGTTACCGGACTCTGTCAGCCCACTTTTCAAGTGCGGCCGGCCGCGCTTCAGCGCCGCTGACCCTTGCGCTTGGCAGCCATCACTCCTGGCTCAAGCGGTCATCTGAGGCGGAGTTGAACTTCAGCCTCCTCTACCCTGGGGCCCATGACGCCGAACAAGCGCGCCCCTGATGGATCAGGCGCCCCGCCTGCCGCGAACCCAGTCGACCGCCTGCCCGTGTGGGCCCAGGTGATCATCGGTTCCGTGGTGTTGGTCGGTGGCGTCATCGCGTTCGGCAGCAGGTTGCAGGCCGAGGCCAACGGCCCTGGCTGGAACGGCACCACCCGGTACGCCGAAACCCGCGTGCATGTGCTGCCTCTCGAAGGCGGGGACAAGATTCTGGTCGTGGCCTCGGATGGTGATGAGGGCGAACGCGCCGTGGGCCGGGGGGAGCGCCATCCCCTCCTGCTCCTGAAGTGCGCGCCAAGACTCGCGGCCTTCCTGAATCAACCCGGCACGGTCCTGATGACCCCGGAGCAGATCAAAAGCGGCAAGGTTCCGGCGCGCTGGCGCGAAGGAGGCGGTGAGTGGAAGCCCCTGATTGCCAAAAGCAAGCTGCCGGGCGGCGCCACTGTGGAGAGTACGGTCTATCTCGACGTGAATCCCTGGGGACGCGCCATGCTGGCGGGGAAGGCCAGAACGGAGATCTCGCTGCCCGAAGCCCCTGGCGGAGACGTGCGGCTGTGGATCGAACCTGAAGGCATCGGAGACGCCTACCGCGATGTGCTGGGCAGGTGCAAAGCCGCCGGCCAGAAGGGCGTGGGGCCTTGACGGGGACCGGGAGAGGTTGACCGGCCGTGACGGCCGCCAAGCCTCGACCAGACCCTGCCTGACCGGCGCCCGCGCTGAACTACTCGCAGGCGACACCGTCCCCGTCGCGGTCGAGGTGACGGCCATACCCCGGTTGCCCAAGCCGCAGGGGCGTCACTCCGGCGGCCCTCGCCGCCGCACAACTGCGGTAGTACGGCGCGGGTTGAGGGGCAGGGGCCGGCGTCGCCACGGGCTTGCGGCTGCCTGCTGTTCCTGTGCCTTTTTCGGTGGTGATGATGAACTGACCAGTTCTTTGCACCGTGACGGTCACGGTGCCGTTTAAATCGGTGCGGTAGATGCCAGCACCCGCCTTTTTGTACAGACTCAGCGCTTCCGCGGTCGGGTGACCGTAATTATTTGGGCCCACGCCAATCACGACATTCTCTGGCCGGACGGCGGCGAGCCAGCGGGCATTGTCGCCATTCTTTGCCCCGTGGTGAATGCTCTTGTACACGTTCACCGGGCCCAGGAAGCTCGCTGGGTAAGTTTTCAACCACGCGTTCGTCTCTGGCGTTTCGCTGTCTCCCGTCAGGAGGGCGCGGAACGAGCCGTATTGAATCAGCAGGCCGATGGAGTTGACGTTCTGCTCGTCTTTCGGCAAGCCGGGGGGCGGCGGAATCACCGTGAGCTTCACGCTGCCCAGGTTGATCACCTGCGACTTGGCCAGGAGGCCCTGCGTGCCGGCAGCCCGTACCGCTCCTGTCAGCTTCTGCCAGACCTGTGTCGTCAGTGCGAGGCCGTTATTCAGAAAAAAGCGGGGCCTCAGCGCCTGCACCGCGGGCACCAGACCGGTGATGTGGTCGGCGTCTCCGTGGCTGGCCACCACGAGGTCCAGCGAAGCCACCTTGTACTGCTTCAGAAGGGCCTGCATCCGAACTTCGCTGCGGCCGCCGTCGTACAGGACGCTCTTGCCTTCTGGGCTGGTGATGAGCACCGCGTCGCCCTGCCCCACATCCAGGAAGCGGATGGTGAGGACCCCCGTGCCCTGAGCACTGGCCAAGCCCAGCGACAGCGCCGCCAGAGTAAACAGCCGCCTCACAGGTCCAGCGCCCCGTCTGGAGATGCCGCATTCAGCGTGTCCAGGTCCTGCTGGGCCTGCGCCCGCCGGGCCCGCGTCGCCTCGTGATCGATCTCCATCTCGAGGTCGCCCCCATCCACGGTGACCCGCACCAGGTCGCCTTCGCGGACCCCACAGGGCAGGCTCGCCAGCGGCCAGTCTTCGGTGGCGCCGTTCTCCCGCTCCACCCGGGCGAAGCGGCCTTCAATCGCATCCACGATCAGCGTGCCCGTCAACACGGGCTCCAGGGGCTCATCCGGCATGCCGCACCGTACCGCATGGAGATGAGGGTGTCCCCGCCAGTAACCGTGGCCATCCCCATGACGCTGGCCGGCACCTGGACAGCGGCAGTGGCCGCGAGCAGGGGCAGCCTCAAGAGGCGCCCAAGTCCAGCGTACTGGGCCACACCGGCACGTGACCACCGCCCGCTACGCTGAAAAGCCATGAGTCCCTCTGCCTTTGCTGCTGCCCTCCAGGCCCGGGTGCCCGCCCTGGCCGCCCCACTCCGTCCCCCGGCCAGCCCTGCTGACTTCCAGGCAGCGGAAGCGGCCCTGGGCCGGCCCCTCCCGGCGCCCGTCCGTGACGCCTACAGCACACACGACGGCCAGGACGGCGTGGTCCCCGGGGTGATGTTTGGGATGACCTGGTTGCCTTTGCGACGCGCCGTGCAGGAGCACGCGACCTGGATGGACCTGGCCCAGGACGACACCAGCCTGACCAGCGAGCCGGAAGGGGCGATCAAAGCCGTGAGCTTCTCGCGCGGTTGGCTTCCCTTCGCCACAGACGGCGCCGGCAACGGGCTGGCAGTGGATCTGGACCCTGGCGCGGCCGGCACGACCGGCCAGGTGATCACGTACGGGCCAGACGAGACCACCCACCGGGTGGTGAGCCCCGACCTGGGTGCCTTCCTGGGCTGGGCCGCCCGTGCCGCCCAGGCCGGTGACCTGAGCCTGCACGGCGACGACGCCCAATTTCAGGGGGCGTCGTCGTTTCTCGATGCATTACGGCAGCTCCCG
Organism: Deinococcus multiflagellatus; assembly: GCF_020166415.1. Classification (NCBI taxonomy): domain Bacteria; kingdom Thermotogati; phylum Deinococcota; class Deinococci; order Deinococcales; family Deinococcaceae; genus Deinococcus; species Deinococcus multiflagellatus. The sequence continues at coordinate 30,038 of NZ_JAIQXV010000029.1, read as the reverse complement.
CTGCCGCTGGCTTAGCTGCACCCCTTGCTGATCAGCCAGCTCACGGCCTGCTGACGGTACGTGGTGCCGTTCGGACCGCCGTACGCGGTGTTCGTAAAGGTGCGGGTAAACGTGTCGCCGCCGATGGTCATGGAGAGCGTCCACGTCGAGGGCGTGTTCGTCGTGGTGTTGGGGTACGTCACGCTGGCCTGATAGGTCAGGGCGCCGTTCGCCAGGCGCGTGCATTTGGCGGCCTGGTTTTCAATCTGGGCGTAATTCCCCCGATTGAAATTACTGTCCTGGGGGACCATATTCGCCCTTCTGCCCCAGCCGCCGAGCTGCGAGCCGACCAGGTGCCCGCCGTCGTACCCGTCCGGATGGTCGAGGTTCCCCACGCTGGCCTGGCAGGTGGTGTCGCGCGCCGCCGCCGTGATCGGCGGCAGGTACCGGTACGCCGATTTGGGTCGGCCTTCGCCGTCGATGTAGTAATACCCGCCGTTGATCGTGTGCCAGGTGTTGCGGTCCGCCGCCGCAAACCGGGTGGGGCACCCGTCCGCCAGCTGGGCGCTGAGGGCGTCGTGGTTTTGATACCCCATCCCGTAGGCCGCAAAAAACGCCTCGGCCTCCCGCGGCGTCATGTCCTGGGTGCGCTGGGCCAGGGCCGCCTCGCCACCCACACTCTGCATCAGGCGGTCATAGGGGGCAGCCGTGGCGACCGGGGCCGGCGACGGCGAACAGGCGGCCAGCAGCAGGCTGGCCAGGAGCAGGGCGGCGGGTTGTTTCATGACACCAGTCGAGCACTGAATTGTAAGCACGGCGTCAGTTTAGGGCGATTCTTCCACTGGGTTGGGCATGACCTGGGGGTGTCCCATGCTGGTGCGCCGCGAGGACGCCAGGGAAGACCGGTTCAGCTGGGTGGCCAGCTGGTGCCCAGGACTGGGGTGAAGCGCCGGTGGTGACCATGCACAGGCAGAGGGGCGCGGCGCCGGACCGTGTCCGGTGAGCCCCGCTCGCGCGTTCAGGGCGTGACCTTGAACTTGAGCACGGTGGCGACATAGATGGAGGGGGACCGGTCGAAATACTGGTCGGTCAGCACGGCGACGAGGCCTCGGCCATCGGGCGTGAAGGCCAGGGCGTCAAGCCTGCTCTCGGCCCGCGTCACGGTTTGCAGCAGCTTGCCCGTGGCCGCATCGAACACCTGGAGCACCTGCCCTGACGCGTGGTCGGTGATTTTCGGCTGGGACCGGGCGAGGCCCACCACGATCTTCTTTCCATCCGGGCTGAAGGCCAGCGCACTCACCTGCGCCGCCGTAGGCAAGGTGAAGTTCACCTTGCCGGTGGTCACGTCAATCACCTGAAGCTGCTGCTCCCCCAAGGCGATGAAGCGCCCGTTTGGGCTGAACACCGCGTCGTAGACCTGGACAGCGACCTTGGACGGAATCTCCCGGACGGTCTGCCAGGTCTTGGGGTTGACCACACTCAGGCCCGCCGCGCTCTTGGTGACCAGGACCGTGCCCTGGGGAGAAAAGGCCAGCGGGAAGCGCAACGCGGCTTGAGCGGGCAGGGCAAGCGGGCGCGTCGCTTTGGCCCGGAGGGCCACCGTGGGGTCGTGGCCACCGTTGGCGGCCATGACATAGGACCCATCAGGAAAGGGCGCGAACCGGCTGTATTCCGGGCTGTCGGGCAGGGGCTCAAAGGGCTCGCGCGCCTTGCCGGTCGCCGCATCCACGAAGTTGACCCCCGTCCGGAAGCCGAAGCCCGTGACCAGCGTGCGGCGGTCAGGCAGAAAGCGGAAGTTCAGCGGCGCCTCCAGGGGCAAGATCTTCAACTGCCCCGTCTGGACATTCAGGAAGGCCAGATGCGAGGAGCTTTTCTCCTTGTCCGTCAGGCCGACATAGGCCATGGCCATCCAGTGGGCGTCCGGGCTGAGGACCGGGTAATTGATGTAATCGGCTTTGAGCCGCTGCAGTTGCTGGGCCGGGCCGAGGAAGGCTGGGGCAGACAGGGCGGAGCCCAGCAGGGCGGCGCCAGTGAGCAGCCAACGGTGCAGCGCCATCAGGCGTGGCCGCGCCAGAGGTTGGACGACACGGGCATCAGCGGGGCCAGGTCTGGCACGGTCATCAGAGGATCCACGTTCAGAGAAGACGTCGGGCACTGAACTGTAAGCATGGACCCAGTTTAGGCGACCGCGCTGGGCGGAGTACCCATCCAGGCGGCCAGCGCCGGGCCATGCGCCGCCCTGGCGGATGCTCCGGGCCGCCACGAGTCCGCCTGGACTGGGTCCGATGAACAGGGTTGTGCGGGGCGGGCAAGGACACCGCCAACGCCGAATACTACTGGACGTGGAATTTACCCCGCCCTGCCCCGACGACCGCCCGGTCTGCCCCTTACTCCGGGCCTAGATCCAGGCCCTCGAAGGCGCCGGCCAGCACTTCGCCCACCCGCTCGCGGATCACCCCGGCCTTTTCGCTGAAGGTGCCACTCAGGCGAATGTCGTTGGCCTTGGCCACCGTCAGGACCACGCCCGTCTGCGTCCCATAGAGCTCTTGCAGCGCGGCCGTGACCTCGCCTTCAAGCGCGCGCACCACCCGGGTCATGTCGGGGGCCGGCTCCTTAACCGGTTTGCCCTTTTCATAGCGCATCCTGGGCGCCGGCTGGGCGAGGCGAATTTCTATGGCGCGAACCTGAGTTCCTGGTTCCATAAAGCCCTCCTCTGGATGGGCGGGCTTGACGCCCAATCCTGGTGTCGGTCACTATACGTCAAACTATCGAAGGAATCTTCGATAGTTCTGGAGAGACCTGACCATGCCCCCCCGCCTGACCCCCCTACGACTGACCCTGCTGCGCCTGATCGCGCGCCTCACCCGTGAAGGGGGCGGGCCGCCCAGCGCCGCCGAACTTGCCCGCGCCGCCGGGCTCGGCGAGCCCACGGTCTCGTTCCACCTCAAGGCATTGACCGAACTCGCGCTGATTGAGCGCCAGGGCGCCCGGGGCCGCCTGCTGCTCACCGACGCCGCGCGCCTGGCCATTCAAGACGGCATCCCGATTTACGGCCAGATCGCCGCCGGGGCCCCGATCCTGGCCGAGCAAAGCCCCGACCATGTGACCCCATCCCTGGATTCGCTGCTGGGCGTGAAAGAGGGTGACTTCCTGCTTCAGGTGCGCGGCGAGAGCATGGTCGGCATCGGTGTCATGGACGGCGATTACGTGCTCGTGCGCCCCACGCAGGAAGTCCTGGACGGGGAGGTGGCGGTGGTGTTGATTCCCGGTGACAATGCCGCGACGCTCAAGCGGCTGTATCACTTCGGCCCCGACATCATTCTGGTGAGTGAAAACCCGGCGATGGCCCGCATGTCCTACCCGGCCGGCGACGTGCAGGTGCAGGGCCGGATGGTGGCCCGCATGGGCATGGCGGCGCCGCGCCCCCTGAACCGGAGGCCCTGAGTATGACCGGGCGCAAGCTGAGCACCATCGCCTGCGTCCTGCTCTCTCCCTGGCCGCTGGTGCACGTCCAGCGCCAGCACCCTGGCGTGCCGGTGGCGGTGCTCAACGAAGCCAGGCGCGTCATTCAGGCCTGCCCCTTGGCCCAGGGGCTGGGGGTGCAGCCCGGCCTGCGCGAGGTGGCCGCCCTGTCGCGCTGCCCGGACCTGCACGCCGAGGTGGTGCCGGCGCCGGAAAGCCGCGCCATCTGGGCCGAACTGCTGGAGCAGCTCTATGCCCGCTACAGCGACCGGGTAGATGGCCAGCGGCCAGGGGCCGCTTTCCTCGTGCTCTCTGCCCCGGCGGCGCGCGACCTTGCGGCCGCGCTGCACGCCCCCGTCGGTCTGGCCGGCAGCCGCGAACTGGCCCACCTGGCGGCCCTGCGTGCGAAGCCCGGTGAAGTGCGGGAGGTCGGCAGCGGCGCCGCCGAGCAGGCATTCTTGCGGCTGGCACCCCTGGCCCATCTGGGTGCGCTGGCGATTCCCCCGGCGACAGCTGAAAAGCTCCACTTTCTGGGCTTGCAGGACCTCGGCGGCCTGATGGGCTGGAGCGCCGCTCAGCGGGAGAGTTTTCTGGGTGTGGACGTGGGGAAGCGGGTCAACCGCTTCCTGAAGGGGGAGCGAACCAACACCGTCGAGAAGTATTCGCCTGGCCAGATCTTGGAAGCCAGTTTGTCCTTTGACGCCCCCCTCACCGAACCGGCGCAGGGAGACGCGGCGCTGCGTGACCTGGTACCGGCGCTGGTCACCGACCTGCGCGGCCGCCTCGCAGCCACCCTCACTGTGCAGGCCGAGACGCTGGGCGGCACGCTGAACGCGACCCGGCAGCTGAAGTGGCCGCTGGACGAGGCCGCCCTGGTCCGCGTGGCAGGTCTGGCGTTGGGCGACACGGGCGCGCTGCCCCTGGGCGTGGACCGGCTCAGGGTGCAGCTGGGGGGCCTCGCGCAGCCCAGCCGCATGGTGGGCCTGTGGGCGGGGCTCGCCGAACTGGAGGTGACCAAGACCGTGTTAAGTCGCTTTCCCGAGGCGCTGGTCCGGGTGGAGTGGCTGGACCCGTATGCCTACGCCACTGACGCCCAGTACGCCTGGGTGGACTGGGTGACCGGGCAGGTGTGCCCAGGCCGGATGACCCCCCACCCACTGACCGTGCCGACCAAGGCCGTCCGGCACGACCGCGCGGTGCAGCGGGTGTTGGCCTTTTTTGAGGGCCACGACGCATGAAGGCCGTGGGGCAAGAAGTGCAGGTGGACACCCAGGACGGCGCGCCCCACCGGCTGATCTGGGCCGGCCAGGCGTACCCCGTGCAAGCCGTAAGCGACGAGTGGCGCTTTGGGGGGCGCTGGTGGCTGGGCGAGCCCGGGCGCACCTGCTACCTGGTGCAGGCCGCGGGACTCACCGCCGAGCTTCACCGCGAGGACGGCGAGGGGGGGCGCTGGTGGCTGGCCCGGCTTCAGGACTGATCCAAGACTGGGGCGTGCTGCAGGGCGCTGGCGTCCGCGAGCACCTGACTGAGTTCCCCCAGGTGCCGCACCGCGACCCAGGCGCGGCCGGTCCAGACCTGCAGCTGCGCGCCGGCTCCCCGGAAGTGCAGCAGGCCCACGACCGCGACGGGCTGCTGGTCCTGGGCCGCCCAGCTGACCGCGTCCCGCCCCACCCCGAAGGCACGTTTCAACTCGGCCAGCAGCTTCTCCCGGGTCACGGCCTCATATGACCACGCCGAAGGAGCTGGATGCACTCCTGGCTTGCCAATCCTTTTTCAGTGAGGGCCGCAGCACCGTCAGCCCCCGCCGGCTGGTGGGGGTGGCCGCCCGCGCGGGCTTCGCCACTGTCGGCCTGGCCGACTGGTGCAGTGTGGCGGGCGCCGTGGAACTGTGCGATGAGGCCCAGGCGCAGGGGCTGCAGGCCATCATCGGCGTGACGCTGCCCGTGCAGTTCCCCAGTCCACCCCGGGCGAGTGCCCCCACCGAGGTTTTTCCCCTGGTGCTGCTGGCGCGGTCCAGGGAGGGCTACACCACGCTGTGCGAGCTGATCACGATGGTCAATCTTCAGCACCCGGAGGGCCTGCCCCTGGACGCGCTGCGCGAGGTGGGCGGTCAGGCCCAGGACCACCTGATCTGCCTGACTGGTGGCCGTCAGGGCTTTCCCACCGTCCTGGGCGAGGCCCGCGACCTGGCGCGGGCGGCCATGTATCTGCGCCTGCTGCGGAGCATTTTCCGGTTTGCGCTGTACGTGCAACTGGCGCATGACCAGGCCCCGCAGGAACGCCGGCGGCTCAGTCTGCTGCGCGGCCTGGCCCGTGACCTCGAACTGCCGGTGGTGGCGGCGCCAGAGGTCTGTATGGCCGAGGCCGCCGACTACCCACTCCTGGACGCCCTGACCTGCGCCCGGTTGGGGATCGACGTGCAGACCCCCCACCCCGAGCGGCCCCGCAACGACGCGCGGCAGGTGGGCACCCCTGGGGGCTGGGCGGGGCTTCTCCCCTTCCCGGATGCCCTGCTCAATGCCCAGACCCTGGCGGGGCAGTGCGCCCTGCACCTGCCCCCCGAACGCCTGCACAGCCCCGAGCCCACCCTGCCGCCGGGCCAGACCGCACAGCAGGCGCTGGAGGACCGGGTATACGGCGCGCTGCCCGACCGGTATCCAGAAGATCAGCGCCGCGTGGCCACCGAGCGCCTGCGCGCCGAACTCGACACCGTGGCGGAACTCGACCTGGCGGGCTTTTTCCTCACGGCCAGCGAGGTAACCGACTACTGCCGGGCCCACGGCATCCTGGCGGCCGGACGGGGGAGCGCGGCGGGCAGCGTGCTGTGCTTCCTGTTGGGCATTACCCTCAGCGACCCGCTCAAGCACAACCTGCTGTTTGAACGCTTCCTCCACACGGGGCGCACCTCCATGCCTGATGTGGACATTGACATTGCCAGTTCCCGCCGCGATCAGGTGCTGCGCTGGGTGGAAGAGCGCTGGGGGCTCTCCGGCGCGGGGGAGGCGATGGTGGCCAACCGCATCACCTACCGCCTCCCCTCCGCCGTGCAGGACCTGGGCCGCGCGCTGGGGGTGCCCCCGGAGCTGCGCGACCGGCTGAGTCGGGCCCTGGGGCGAGACTACCGGCATCACCGCCCGCACCGCGCCCGGGAAGCGGCAGAGGTCTTCACCGAGGTCCTGGGGGAGGCCCCCGTCAAAGAGGCTTTGCTGAACCTGCTGGAGCGGATCGAGCCCCGTTTTGTCCGGCATCTGGCGCCGCACAGCGGCGGGGTGGTGCTCAGCCGTGAGGCCCTGACCGCCTACAGCCCGCTGACCCGCAGCTCCGGCGGCATCCGCATGCTGACCTTCGATAAAGACGATGTCGAGGCGTTGGGATTGATCAAGCTCGACCTGCTGGGGTTAAGGATGCTGGGCGCACTGGAGCGGGCCCGGGAAGAGGTCCTGCGCCTGACCGGGCAGTGGCTGCCCTACGGCGAGCTGCCCGATGACCCCACCGTGTGGCGCGAGATCGGCACGGGCGACACGATGGCGCTGTTTCAGATCGAGTCCCCCGCCCAGGTGCAGATGACCGCCCGGCTGCAACCCCGCGACCTGACCCAGCTGGCCCACCAGATTGCCCTGATCCGCCCCGGGCCGATCCAGAGCGGCACCGTGCATCCGTATGTCCGGCGGGCCCGGGGTGAGGAACCCATTCCGGAGTTGCCCGAACCCCTGGCCACGATCCTGGCGCCCACGCACGGGACGCTCTTGTTTCAAGAGCAAATTTTACGGATCGCGGTGCACTACGCCGGAATGACCTGGCCAGAGGCCGACCGCTTCCGGTCCAGGCTGACCAAGGTAGAGGATGAGGCTGAAAAGGCCCAGCTGCGGGAGGCGTTCGTGGACGGTGCGGCGGGCACCACCGGGGCCTTTCCTTGGGAAGCGGAAGCGGTTTTCGGAACCTGCGCGGCCTTTCGGGGCTACGGGTTCGCAGAAAGCCATGCCCACGCGTTCGCCGCCCACAGCTACGCGAGCGCGTACCTGCGCCGCCACCACCCGGCCGCCTATTTCGCGGCGTTTTTGACGGAAGCCCCTGGGATGTGGCCCGCCAGCACGATTGCGGGCGAGGCCCGCCGCCGGGGGGTCCGCCTGGCGCCGGTGTGTATCAACCGCAGTGGGGTGAACTACCGCGCCGAAACGGCGCAAGTTGTCCGTGTCCCGCTCTGCGCCGTTGCAGGGGTCAGCGAGGACACGGCCCGCCTGATCGTGCAGGAGCGGCTGGTGGGGGGCAAGTTCCTGTCGCTGGAGGACTGCTACGACCGGGTGGCCTTGACGAAGGACGCCCTGGAGGCGCTGGTCAAGGCTGGCGCCGTTGATGCGGTGGACGCCCGGAAGAACCGGCGCGAAGCCTACTACGTGCTGACCACGGTGGCGCATGCCCGGCCGCCGGGCACCCGGGCGCTGCTGGCGCCGGATATCCAGGCGCCAGACCTGCCCCAGCTGGACCTGGATGAGCAGGCGGCACTGGACCTGGCGTTGACCGGGACCACCGCCACCGGGCGCCATCCCCTGGACGCGCACCGGGCGCGGCTGCGCGACCTGGGCTGCGCGGCATTGGCCAGCCTGAAACATGGCGCGACCGTCTGGGCCGCCGGGGTGGTGGTGGCGCGGCAGCGCCCTCCGACGGCCAAAGGGTTCGCCTTTTACGTCCTGGAGGACACCACCGGGCGCGTGCAGGCCGTGATCAGCCCCGACCTGTGGGAAGCGCACCGGGTCTTGCTGCGGGACGCGCGGGCCTTGATCGTGCAGGGCCAGGTCACGCGGCTGAGTCGCGCGGTGACGCTGCGGGTGGACCGGCTGGCCGAGCTGCCGCTGCGCCAGGGGGGCGAGGCGCAGGCGGCGGACTGACGCGCCGCCGTCAGGGCCTCCGTTCAACTTGGCGGCTCTGGGGCTAGGGCCAACGGCGGCGCAGCCAGGTTCCCACCAGCAGGGCGCCCAGCCCCATGGCGCGCACGCCGCCCCCAGGCGCACCACCCCAGTGTGGCTGGCTTGGGTCTCCCAGAGCCCCGCCACGATCAGGCCCAGAAAGGGAATGTACAGGCACAGCACGGTCAAGGTGGCCGCGACGAGCAGCGTGAGGAGCGTCACGCCCAAGGTCAGCAGTCCCGCGCCGAGTCGACGCGTCATCCTGACAGCCTACCGGACGAGGAGGGGTGAACCGGTGGTCCAGGGAAGGGGCTTGCCTGGCGGGCCGGTCCTCCGCCACCGGTGCAGAGCCCGGACCGGCAGGGTGGGGAAGGCGACCAAGCGGGTACGTCAGCGCCACGGTGTGCAAGAACCTGCCCGTGCGCGTGACTGCCAAGTTCCCGATCCAGGCAAAGGTGGGGTCGTTTGCCCGCGTGGTGTACAACGGCGACGTCCTGAGCAACGTCGGCATCCGCAATTCGGGGGTGGCCGCTGCTGCATCGGCCCCGGCGACAACCACCACACCCCGCGCCCCCTCGGCCGACGCAGCGAACCTAACCAGCCCCAGCTATACGGCCACCCTGACCGACTGCGTGGTGGGCTCGGACGGTACAGCAGTGTGCACCGAAAAAGTAAAGGGGCGGCCGCCGCTGCGCGATCGGTCTTCCAGAATCCAGTGGCGAAGCGCCAGAGTCTGGTCTTCGCCAGCTGGCAGAGGGTCGCACAGCACCTGCTGCGCGGCGCCGCGCTCGGTCAGCGCCCAGCCCTCGTGTTCACATAGGTGGCCCAGTGTGGTGGCGAGAGGATCACTCACCCTAGCGCGTCACCCACCGCTCAAAAGCTCAGCGGCCTCAAGGAAAAGCTCCCACACCTGGCGTAGGCGCGCCCGGGCTTAACGGCTAGGCCGGGTCTTGCTGGCCAACGTCAGGTCCACCAGGGCCTGTCGGCCATCCACCCAGTCCAGCAGGTCGCCCAGGAGTGCCCTGGCCTCCCCACCCTGGGCGCTGTCCAGAAGCTTCCGGGCGAACGTCTTGACCCCCTCCAGTTCCGTGCTCACGGTACTCAGGCCCTCATGGGGTGTTTTCAACAGGGCCCCAAACAGCTCTTCCACACCGGCCGGCAGTTCGGGCTTCGTCATAAGGCCTCCAGAACCCGTGGAGCCGTCTCGCGCAGCAGGGCGCGCGCCTCAGCTGCGGCCTGCGCGCGTTCCTCATCGCTGGCATCGTCAGGGCGCTGCACCAGGTCGGTCAGGGCTTCAACCAGGCCGCGCAGCTTCGCCACTTGGATGTTGGCGTGCACGTCCTCCTGGGGCCAGCGCAGATCCGCGAAATCGGGCAGGCGCAGTTCGACCTGGCTCTCAAGGCCCCGCCCCTCACTGAGGGGCAGGTAAAACACTGCGTACCCCTGGGCGTCCATCTCGAACCGCACTGGCAGCCAGCCGTCCCTGAGCTGCACCTCCAACAGGTCGCCGCAGGAGAGTGGCTGGCCAGCCAGGGAATAGCGTCGTCCGCCGTCGTCATGCGTCTCGTCCAATCGTGCCATGCGTCCCCCCTCAATCTCCAGCGTAGTAATGCCAGGCCATTTTGGTTTGACCCCCCTGATTGGGGGTTAACGAGTGAGCCTCCCACTGGCGGGGTCAGCGGGTCCCTTGCCCGTGCAGATGAGCTGGGCTAGGGTAACGCCGATTTCCGCATGACCAGCACCTCTGACCGCAAGTTTACCTACCACGAGCCGGTGCTGATCTGGCACCACCCCCGCACGGCACCATTGAGGCCGGGGTGCAGGAGATCCGCTACCTGCGCCCGCCCCTGGCCGAGTATGTGGGCGACTTGGCCTAGTACGTGCGGCAGAACGGCCAGCTGCTGCCACGCGGCGACGCGGGCCGCTGCGCCCGGCTCGTGCGGCAGGGTGAGGGCCAGGGGCGCCCCCTCCCGCCCGGCTTCGTGGCCCACCTGCAGGTGGGGCGCCGGCGCTTTGCCCTGACGGCTGAGCAGGTGCAGGCGCTCGAAGCGGAACTGGCCCGGGTCCAGGCCCTCCCACTGGGGCAGGCCGTGGCCGCCCAGCGCGCTGCGCTCGCCCCTACGCCGATCCGGGCCGTGGCGGTGAACCGCCGCGCCCCGACGCCCATTGCCCCCCAGGTGCGCGTGACGGCGGCCGTCAACTGGGCCCGCCTCACCGGGGAGCCCCAGGTGCTGGCCCGCTGGACCGAGGGCGGCAGCGACCGCATCCGGGTGGTCCTGCCGGACGGCAGCACCACCGAGCAGGGACTCCCGGCAGCGCCGGTGCCGGCACCGACCGGGCCGTGAGGACCGGCACATCCTGCGCTAGGCCAGCAGGCCCCGGGGCCGCCGGGGCTGGGGTTTGAGGGCCCGGTAGGCCTGCACCAGATTACTGGGCAATGGGCGGCCCTGCTCGGAGAGGGCCTTCAGCCGGTCCCGGGTCATGCCGTACAGCACCCGGCGGTCGTCTGGGTCGAGGTAGCCCTCGTTGAGACGGGCGCGCAGGGCATCGACGGTCTCGTCCATGTGCTGGGGCGCGTAAAGGCGCAGCAGCCCCTTCAGCGTGCGCTGCTCAGGTGGTGCCAGCGGCAGCAGGGGCGCGCGGCGCACGTCGTCCCGGGGCCCGTCCCACCACACCTCTTCCATCAGGCGATCAGTCCTGCGGGGCCGGGGAGCAACGCGGTCGTCCAGGTACCATCTGTGACCGTCACGCCTACCTGATCGTCCACCTCCACCCCGACCGGCAGGCGCCCCAGGGGCCAGATCTCAATACTGGTATCCGGCAGGCGCACGCTGGCCAGGCCACCGCTGATCTCCAGCACCGTGATCACCTCGGGGTCGTCGCTCACGTCCGTCAGTCTGGCACGCCTCAAAGCGCGTTGTCTTCGGGATTGACCACCCTGTCGGGCCGCATGATCACCAGCAGCACGGGTGCTGGGGCGGCCGTCGGGATCAAGCCGTTGGGAAAGGGGGTGCCGCTGGTGTAGCCCAGTGCCCTGCTCCGCGCCGCTGTTTGAGCCCTGCCCCCCTGTTGAGTGGACCCGCGGCGCAGCTGCGGCGTTGAGAGCCGCGTAGGCCCCCTACACTGCCCGGTATGACCCACGTTGTGCCTTTGCGTCCCCTGATCGGTCTCCTCATCCTGGTGCTGGCCTTCGGGGCCACTGGTATGGCCCAGGACCCGTGCTGGAAGTGCGCCTTCATGCAGGCGGAGCCGTGTTACGGCTGCTGAGCAGTACCCTACAGGGCGTGACCTTCCAGCTCGGCCGCCCCCTGCCCAGCGACGCGCACACCACTTCGGAGCGCACCCTGTACCACGCCCCCGGGGCTCCGGCGCTCTGGCGACCATGACACGCGAGGGCGGCACCTGGCAATGGCGCCAGCTGCATGGAGAGGCCCCGGATGGGTACGGCACCTGGGGCTGGAATGACCTGCAGGCGTGGCTCAAGAGATAGGCAAAGGAGAGGCTACCGCCCCGACCTGCGTTTTGGCGTAGAGGGTTATGTGCCGTTGAACCATCGACTTCACCTACTGGACGGCTGCTCCTGCAGAACGTGTTCGTGTTAAAGGGTGAGCACCTACCACAAAGTGCAGGGGCCAGGCTCCATATCTGACCTGAAATGAGCGAATCTTTCGCCTTACACTCACCTGCCTTTCAGAGGCCGGCGAAGTCCCTTTTTTGGAAGAAGAGGTCTGGTCTTTCTGACAGGGTGCTGCCGTTCGTTTTTTCCATGCTCGAAGCGCGGTGGTCCGCCGCTTTCGAGCCCTGCCCCGGCCTTTTTGCTGTTGGCCACCCCAAGCGGTGTTGAGGAGTCATGATGAAGCGCTTTCCTTCCCTCGTTGTCCTGAGCTTGGCCTTGTCTGCCTGTAGTCAACTCAACCCGCAGACCCCCGCGGCGCCATCTGCGCACAACCCCATGCTGGGTCATGAGCAGATGGCTGCGGCCCTGCCGGTGATCAGCGCCCGCGAGGCCACGACGTTGTCTTCACAGGCCCTCTCACAGGTCAAGGTGCGTCACAGCTACACCTTTGCCAACGGCGAGCAGATCCACTACACCTCGGTGGGCAACCTGGCCGTCGACAACGACATTGTGCTGGGCGATCTTGCCGAGGTGCAGAAGAACATCGCCCAGTACGAAGAGTTTCTGAAGGCCAAAGCCAACCCTGGGCAGCTCAGCGAGCAAGGGATGATCCTCTTCCGTTGCCCATCGATGACCTGGTGGGGTGGCTGCTTGACCAGTTGGGAAGGCGCCCGCTGGGATCAGGATGCCAACGGCAATACGCCCGTGTACTACGAGCCCCTGAGTGCGACGATGGGCGCCAGCGGCCAGGCGGTCGTGACCGAGGCCATGCGGCGGATTCAGGCCAAGGTCCCCCGAATCTACTTCGTGCCCTCGACCACGGCACCCAACCGCATTCGGTTTACGGAGACGGCAAACAATGGCTGCTGGTCGCGCTTGGGTCGAGCTGGCGGTGTTCAGCAGCTGAACCTCCAGCCGCCGGATCTTAGAACGGGCACCTGCCAGGTGGTGGGGATTGCCCAGCATGAGATTCTGCATGCTCTGGGCGTAGCGCATGAACACCAGCGCCCAGACCGCGACACGTACATTAACGTCAACTGGAACGCCCTGAACCAGACGGGCCGTGACAATTTCTTCGCGTACTGGGCCCGTGACGTTGACCAGAACCAGATCACCAGTTTCGATTATGGGTCGATCATGCTGTACGACCCGAACGACTGGGGCGGCGCCATGTCGACGGCCCCGGGGACGGTGCTGTACACCACCAAACAGCCGGTTCCCGCCGGCACCGTGCTGGGTCAGCGCAATGACCTGAGTGATCTGGATGTTCAGGCCCTGAAAATGCGCTACGGCTACTAAGACGGGACCTGAGTCAGCGGTTAGGCAACATACCAGGGAGGGAGGCGGAACAGATACTCCGCCTCCCTCCCCTGTCGCGCGGTCCCTCCACATTCAGGTGAGGTCAGTCCAGCGCTGTAGTGTTGGCGTAAAGAAGGCGCCCCAAGGGCCGCCTCGATTTCTCCGAGAAAGCGTCGTATTCAGGATGCGTCAAGGTTGTCCGGCTCATCGGCGGGCACCTGGTAGGACAGCGGATATTTCTCTGTGCGCCAGGTGTCCTTGCCCCGTTCCCACGACATGGCCTGCCCAGTAAAGGCAGGCAGAGCCCGGCGCGCAGCCGCCGCGCTCTCGTACGGCCCCAGCCGGCGCACCACCTCGCCGGTCTCCACGTGACTGACCGTCACGTAGACCCTCGGGGGCTGGTCAGGCATGCTGGCAGGATAAAGGACGGTCCGCCGCCTTCAGGCGTGGGCGCGGCCCAGGGTCGCGTGGCTGAGGTGGCGGCTCAGCACCGCCTGCAACGAGGCTGGGGTGTGCGTCGTCTCGGCCCGCAACCGGATCAGGGGCAGGCCGGCGCTCCGGAAGGCCACGTCCTTGACCGCGTCGCGGTACTGCTGCTCTTTCGTGTCGTGGCTGGCGCCGTCCAGCTCAATGGCAAACACCGGGCGGTGCTCGGGCAGGGACACCACCAGGAAATCCACGTGCTTGTCGCGCAGGCGGGCATACGTGCCTTTCTGCTGCCCCGGGTGGCGGGTCGCGATGAAGAACAGGTCATTTAGACGCACGTTCGGGAACACACGGTACCCAGCGGGCAGGGCCTGCTCCAGCACCGCCAGAAACGCCGCTTCACTGCGGGCGAAGAAGTACTGCTTCGTGCGCAGGGGCAGGCTGTCCGGGACCCCCTCCGGCGTGGGAACAGGCATGCGCTGTGCCGCTTCTTGGGCCGCAACCCGCGCGCGGATCTCGGCGTCCAGGCCTTGGAAGGGGTCCACGGGCGGGCGGCTGGGTGCAGGGGTTCGGCGGAAGGTGGTGTCCTGGCGGGTCTGCGGGGCCGACACCGCCACGCGGCTTTGCAGCATGCGCAGCAGCCACCGACCGCCCTTCACGCCAATCCCAATGCAGGCGCCCATGAACACGAACGCGATGATGAAGCCCAGCAGTTCCATGCCGCAGGGTCGCATGCCGCCGCAGCCGTTGAAAGAAGACCTGCTGCATCCCCCGCCGGGGGCGTCCAGCACGAAGGTGAGTACGCTTCACCCCGCCCGCCCCGCCATACTGGGTGGCCATGCAGCCCCATGCGTTTGCCGCCAAATGGCGTGACCTCGCGCCGCGCCTGACCGAGTGCGCCGCCTACCAAGAGCGCCTGCTGGCCCTAAACTTGGAGCGCCGCGGAGGGGCCGCATGACCCCAGCCCAGGGCCATGAGGGCCGGCATGTCAGCGTCGAGGCGCTCCGGCTCTTGATCGGCACCCTGCCCACCCGGCAACCCATCACCGACGCCTTTGAGACGCGCCATCCGCTGCGCACGCGACCCTGGTACTCCTCGCAAAAAGCGCATCTGATCGGCTGGCTGGGCGAGTACGGGCAGGGTGGCGCCTACCAGCGGCAACGGCCAGGCCAGGACGCGCGGCACTTCTATACCCACTTCCAGTGCGCGCCGGGCTTACTCTGGCTGGCCGAGGCACTGGGCGAGACACCAGAGACGCTGCAGCAAGCGGTTGCGGCGGTCGAAGCGGCAGGGCCCAAGGGGGCCGCCCAGTGCGGCGCACTACGCCGGGTCATTCCCTGGTCGCGGATCGAAGCGCTGCTGCAGACCAAGGGGTTGACACCGTCCTGAGCAGCATCCCAATTGCGCAATTCTGCGCATTTGGGGTTGCACCCGCACTGACACGGGTTCCACCATGCGGCCATGACCAAAAGCGTCAAACCCGCCAAACCCGCCGCCTCTGCCACCGCGTCCGACAAGCTCGGCAAGACCCAGCTCGTGGAAATGGTCGCTGACCGCACGGGCCTGGGCAAAAAGCAGAGTGAGGAAGCTATCAGTGCCACGCTCGACGCCATCACGGGCGCGCTGCAGCAGGGCCGCAGCGTGGGCCTGCCCGGCTTCGGCACCTTCAGCGTGAAGGCCACCGCCGCCCGTACCGGCGTGAAGCCGGGCACCAGCGAGAAGATCCAGATCCCGGCCGGCAAGAAAGTCAGTTACAAGATGGCCACCGACCTGAAAAAGAGCCTTTAAGCCAGACCCACGCCCACGCCGCGCCTCCATTACGGGGGCGCGGCTTTCTTCATGCCGGTCAAATCCAGCAGTCTGATGACCCGCTGTCCGGTACGCTGGGTGCCAGGAGGAGTCATGACCACTGCGCCCCAGGAACGCCGCCCGCAGGCCAAGGAGAGCACCCCTCAGGCTGCTGTCCCCACGCCCAAGCCCCCAGGGCTTCAGGGCGGCGACGTCATCTTCAACGCGGCCATGAACTACGCCCGCACGCACCCCGACGCCCTTGTGCAGGCTCTGGGCACCGGCCAGTTCATGTACTACGACCCCGCGCCCCTGGCGCTGCCCCGCCCCATCTCCGCCGCCAAGCTCAAAGGCGTGGTCGATCAGATGGACCGCCCTGGCCTACTGGACCTCCGCGAGCGCATGCGGCGGCGCGGCGGCCCGGAGTTCTATTGGGCTCTGGCCCAGCGCTATGGCGGCAACTACGCCCTCGCCGTGCAGAAGCGCATCGGCGTGAAAACCGACCTGTCCGCCGAGCAGCTCACCTTCCATGCCTTCGTCGAACAGCTGACCATCCGCGCAGCCTATATGAACGACGAGGATCTCAACGTCCTGGTCAGCGACCTCGACCTGACCGATGCTGACCGCGACAAGAACACTCAGGAGCGAGAGAGCAACTTCCAGCCGCAGAAGCTGCTGGCATTCTTCGGCTATCGGGCGGGCCCCCCGGTCTCTGGCCAGTGGGGCTTCCAGATGCGGCTGTTCACCCCCATTCCCCTGAGCCAGATCAAAGACCCGGCGGTGCGGGCACGCCGGGCACAGTTTGACGACCCCATCGCCGTCTTTCGCGGTACCGAAGGCGTGCAGGTCACGGCCCGGGAAGGCGGCGTGGATACCCTGGTCGGCAACTTCGCCAAGGCCAGCGTGGGCGTCAATCAGGTCAACGCGAACTGGGACCTGATCCAGCTCACGCTGTCACAGGTCAAGCAGGCAGTGTTCGCGGGCCACAGCCTGGGTGGCGGCCTGGCTCAGGTGACGGCGGCGCGCGCCCCCAGGAAAGTCGCGCAGGTCATCACCTTCCAGGCCCCGGGCCTGCCCGACGAACTGGCTGCGAAGTTTGCCAAGGAGAGTGACGCGCAGAGCACCCACTACCGGGTGGCCGGCGACATTGTGCCGCAGGCTGGCGAGACCCACCTGCCGGGACAGATCGAGTACATGACCCGCTTCACACGCAAGCGCGGTGATCCCCAGTTCCGCGCCGCTGTGGACCCGACCAACAGCCATAAAGCCTTCTCGCTGACCACGGTGCTGCAGGGGATGGACCCGGCGGCGCTGACCCCGGAGCAGAAAGCCATCCTGCAGTACGGCGCCCACGACCTGCAGGAGGCCGAAGGCCGGCAGGTGCGCATGACCCTGACTGGCAGCCTGAGCACCAAAGACGACCCCCGGATGAGCACCGAGTGGGCCCGGAAGACCATCCTGCCCACCGCGCTGCAGAGTCTGGGCTACGTCGAGGACATGGCCGAGGTCAACATCGGCTACAACGCCCTGCTGGAAGCAGCCCAGAGCAGGCTCAAGAAAGCCACAACCTACGAGGCATTTAAGGCCGTGTACGACTGGCTCGGCAAGGTCAAGACGGTGCCCCTGAGCAAGGCCCAGGACGAGATGATGAAAGCCCTCGGCGTGCGCTCGTACGTCAAGCCCACCGTGCCTGTTCCCCTTCCGGGAAAGGGCACCGGCCTCCTTGACCAGATCAATGTCCCGGTCGGGCCCACCCTGCTGCCACCGATGATTCCGACGTTCCTGACCCGGATCAAGAAAAACGGCAACCAGGTGCCCATCAGCGACCAAGATCGGCTTAGGGTGCGCGCCGAGATCGTGACACACTGGATGGCGTGGCATCCAGGTCAGAATCAGGCCCAGGCCTGGTTCACCCGAATACAGAAAGGAAGCACGCCATGAAGCCTGCCTTGATGCTGTTTCCCCTCCTCCTCACCGCGTGCTGGCAAGGACGACCGATGGGCAAAGAATGGACACCGCAGGCCTTGATGGAGTTCGCGGCCGAAACCGTCAAGTCGACCACCCCAGTGACACAGATTGAGTGCCGCGACGAGGGCACCGGCAGCCTCAAGGCCTGCTTCGCGGTGGACGGCCCGGTGGGCAGCGTTCGCACACCGCTCGACGAGGCCTTCTCTGGCGACCTGAAGCTCATGGGTGACTGGCAGTTCACCGGCAACGTCGGCTCGGCCACGTACCAGACGCGGGCGGGCGAGAAGATGAACGTGGGCCTGGTGTACGCCGCCAAGGGTCCCACGAGCGCCATCATGGAACAGCTTCCCGAAGGGGCGGCAGGCATTCTGTATGTGACGGTGGAGCGTTCACCCTACGCGAACTGAGGACGCCTGAGAGAACGGGGCTGCTCAGGCAGCCTGCTCCAGCGTGAACAACCCGCCCTGCTGGGCACTTGATTCGACCCAGCGCTCGACGTCGGCCAGCCCCCGATGCACGCCGGTGAACCGGAGGTAAGTGCCGTCGCAGCTGTCGACGCCCAGGGCTGTGCAGGCCCGCACGCGGCGCGCGGAGTTGACCCGGCCGACGTGGATGCCCCAGTACCCGAGGTCCCTGGCCTGGGCGATCAGGGCGGCGCCGTGCTGGCCCCGCCAGCGGTCTGACCCGGCCAGGAACAACCAGTTCGCGTTGTCCGGCAGTGGCAGCCGCTCCTGCCCGTCCTGGGCGATATAGGCCGTGGGGAAGTCATGCTGCTCGATCACCTGCCGCCACCGGGGGAACAGGGCCAGCGTCGCGCCCGCATCCTGCACCACGTCCGGCGCCGCGACGAACAGACACCGGCTGGCATACGGCTGCAGCCGCGCGAGGTGCTGCAGGAACCGCTCCGGATCGAACTTGCCGTTGTAGCCGTCATTGTCTGAGGCCCACCACCGGCCCTCCGCCAGAGGGGCGAGGCCGCCCGTGCGCGGCCCCACCATCACACCCACGTGGGGCGAGCGGTTCCCCAGACGGCTGCCCGTGGCCACCATGTACGTGGTGGCCTCCGGCGCCGCCCCCTTCACCGGCTGACGTCCAGGCGCAGCACCACCCGCACCAACTGGCCCTGCACGCGCGGGTTGCTCCATAGCGCCTCGACCATCGCCAAGTCCTGGCCCCTGAACGGGCGCCCGTGCACCGACCAGAGACGGCGCACCTGCGCCAGCCCCCAGGTCAGCAGGGCGGCCCGGACGGCGTTGCGCTCGTGAAAGGCCTCGTTCCAGCCCAGCCGCTCCTCCAACTGCGCGAACCCGTCTGCCCAAACGTCCTCGGAGATCTCCCCCCGCTCGAACTGGGCGTTCAGGGGCTCGCCCTGCCGGTTCACCTCCCGGCCCAGGGCGCGCAGGCGGCACTCCGCGTCCACGAACGCGGCCTGCAGGGGGGAGCGGCTCATGCCGCCACCTCCGCTTGCAGGGCGGCCAGCACCACATGCTCGGCCAGGGCGTTCTGCACAGCCACCGCCTCCTCCGGCCACAGCGCGGCGAGGCTGCTCACCGGCACCCCGATCACCTCGCTGGCAAAGGCGTAGTGGTCGCGGATGCCGGCGCGGCCCATTGCGCGGTGAAGCTCGCAGGCCTGCGTCTTGCCCAGCGTGGGGACGGGGGGCGTAAACACCACGTCGTCCAGGTAGATGATCTCGTGCGCGGTGTGGGCCTCGGTCAGCGCCGTGATCACCGCCCTCGCCTCGCCGCCTTCGACCAGGGTGGTCAGGCGTCCGTCCTGCCAGGTGGCGATGGTCTCGGTGCCGGTGATGGGGGCGGGGTAGAGGTAGAGACCGTCGGCGGGTTTGCTAATCTGGAACATGCTTCTTCTCCTTGAGCGGTGAACAGAAGTGGAGGCTGGGCGCGGCGAATCTTGGCGGAGGACCTGCGCCTTCCTTTCTGCCTATATAGTTGCATTTTTTCCGGCGCTGATGATGTGAGGCGCAGCCGGGCGCGGCACCCACCTGGCGGGGGTATCGCCCCGTTTAAAATTGCCTTTTTTCCGGCGAGCCGGTAGGGTGGAGGGCATGACGACCGCGCCCCTGCTTCCCGCCCCGGCGGACCGCGACGCCCTGACCCGGGCACTCGCGCCCCTCGCGCAGGCCCGCGCCGCCGGGCTGGGCCTGGACCGCGCAGCGCTGGCGGCGCAGGTTTACCCCGCCCCGAGCCGCGCCGAGGTGGCCGACGTGGGCCGGATGCTGGACGGGCGCCTGAGCCTGTTTGGTCCCCGGGGGCTGGCCCTGCTCGCCGCCCTGGGCCTGCGCGAGCTGCGCCCGGTGTGGGGGCTGCCCGTCGTGGCCGCGCCCCCCTCGGCCAAACCCTGGCTGACCGGGGCCAGCGCCGAGCGCGCCGCCCAGATCCTCCCCCCCACCCCGGCCGGGCGGCTGGCCCTGGCCGGGGCGCGCCGCGTGGCCGCCCTGGGCCTGACCCGGGCCGCCCTGGCGGCGGCGGTGCTCTCCCCTGCCCCGTCCGGGGCGCCGCTGGGGGCCCGCCTGACCCGCTACTTTGACGGCACCACCACCCTGTTCAGCGACCAGGGCCTGGCCCTGCTGCGCGCCCTGGGCCTGGAAGGCTTCGAGGTGCACTGGGGCGCCCCGGCCCGCCCCAGCCGGCGGAAACCCGGCGCAGCAGCCTGAAATAACCCGATTTTTCCGAGACAGGACGCATGGCAAAGCCCGGCCCAGGCGGCGTAACGCCGCTGGGCCGGGCCTGGTCGGGGTGAGGGCTCAGGGCACCGCGACCCGCGCCAGATCGAGCAGGTGGGCCTGGGCGCCGGGGGCCAGGGCCGTGGCCAGCGCCGTGGTCTCGGGGGTGGCCAGCGCCAGCGACACGGTGCAGGTGTCGGGGTCCCGCGCCGGGGGCCGCCACCGCCCCTGTTGGACCGGGCCGAGGGTCAGCACGTCGCCGGCCGAACCCGCCGCCACGAAACGCAGCAGAAAGCGCATCTCCCCCAGGATGCCGGGCCCGCCCCCCATGCCGGGAAAGGACCGGTGGTAGCTGCCGCGAAGGGCCGCTTCCACCTCGTCCTGGGTGAGGTCCAGCTCCACCAGCACCGCGTGGGTGGCGGCGCGGTGGGTCACGGCGCCGATCAGGTAGGCCACCTCCCGCCCACCCTCGTGGGTCGTGGTGGTGCCGCGCAGGGGCTCCCCCAGGGCGGCGCAGAAGGAACGGTCAACAGACGCGAGGACAGGGATCAGCATGGGGGCCTCCAGGGGGGCAGGAACAGGGCGAGGTAGGCAGAGAGGCGGGCCGGGCGCCGCAGGGGCCTCCACGGCCCGCGCAGCGCCCGCGTGCGGGGGTCAGGCGGCGACCTTCACCCCCCGGGCCCAGCCCTTGATCCGCAGGCTGTCCAGCCGGGCGGCCTCGTAGATCGGCCCCATTTCGGCAGCCACGGGCAGCTTTTTCCGGCGCGCGGCGCCCTCACGCGACCGAATCGCGGTCACCACGTCGAACAGGCGGTCCCAAGCCTCGTTCGCCGCCGCGACGTCGCCGGTCAGGGCGGCAGCCTCCACCTGGGCCTGGCGGTAGAAGCGCTCCTCCACCTTCGCGGTCCAGCCGTCGCGGGCCTCAGTCGCGGCCCGGTAGGCGGCCTCATGGTGGGCCGCCGCCTGCTGGCGCTCCTCCACCGTCACGCCCTCGGCGCGCAGCGCGCCCGCCACCCGGGCCCAGGCCTCGGCGCTCAGGGCGTGGGGGGCCGCGACCCCGCGCACCTTGGCGGCCACGGGCGCCTCGTCGTGCACCACCGTGGCGGGCACATAGTCCTGCCGGTCCCGGCCCAGGTCTTCAGGGACATAGTCCTGGCGCTCGGCGCCGCTGGCGGGCACGGCCTCTGTCTGCAGCTCGGCCACCGGGGGCAGAGGCAGCGTCACCTCGGGCGTGGGCAGCGGCAGGGGCGCGGGCGCCGGCACGTCCACCTCGGCCCTGTCGGGCTGGGGGGCCTCGTCGGCCGCGTCCAGGATCGCGCGCACCTCGGCTTCGAGCTTCAGGATGGCGCGGCGGCGGGCGGCGTGGGCGGCGTTGCCCCCCTTGCCCTCCTCCAGGCGCTCCTCCATGATCTCCAGCAGCGTGCGGGCCTCGGCCCAGTTACCTGCTTCGGCGGCGGTTTTGGCTTCGGTGGCGGCGGTCTTGGCTTCACCCAGGGCGGTCATCAGTGCTTCGTTCATGGGCTGAGTTTTGCTTGCGTTCGGCGGCCGGTGGTGTGTCGCCTGTGTGTGGAAAAATGCTGCTGTGGGCGGAGAAAATCGCCGTTGGGCCCGGTGAAGATGTGCTGGCCTGGAGGCTGACGGCCGAGCCCGTGACCATCCCCGCCCGTCCGTCAGCAGCGCTGGCCAGCCACAGCAATGCGCCGCCCCAGGAACAGGGCGGCGCGCAACAGGGGGGCAGGGCTCAGGGCAGACGGGCGTGGCCCACGAACACGCGGCAGCCCTCCTCGGGGCAGGGCACCGACAACTCCAGCAGGCGCCAGTCCCAGCCCGCTGGGGTGGCCTCCCAGGCGCCGGCGAGGGGCAGGGCCTCCAGACCCCGCAGATCCACCTCAGTCACGCCCAGGGCCCGCAGCTCGGCCAGCAGGTCTGGCAGGGTGCCGCGCAGGGGCTGGCGGCGGGCCACGTCCAGGGCCTCCTGGGCCACGTTGGCATTGTCCAGCGCGACCTGACGGGCGCGGACCCCGCCGCGCGTCAGGGGCAGGGGCCGGGTCTGGGCCAGCAGCGCCTGGGCGGCGGCCACGTTGTCGGCCAGCTGCTGACGGTCGGCGGCGCTGGGCGTCCCGCCCTGCTGGAGCGCCCAGCTCAGGTCCCCCAGCAGGCGGTGGGTCTGCAGATAGGCCTGACCGATCCGGCGGCGCAGAGGCCGGTCGCGGCCGGGGGTGCCGGGCTGGGGCCGGGGGTTCGAGCGGCGGATGACGTCCTGGAGGGCCTTGTCGCGTGCGTTCATAGGCTGAGTTTTGCTTGGAACGGGGGAGGGGTGGTGTGTCGGTTGTGTGTGGGGGGCATGCGTGCCAGACGGCAAAAACTGCCGCGCAGGGGCGGCAGATGTGCGCAGGAAAGCCGGGGCGAAAAGAAGCGCCGCACCGGGGGCCGGGCGGCGCGCCAGGGGGCCAGGCTCAGGCCTCCCAGTACACCCCCACCACGTGCAGGCCGGAACTGTCCGTGAACAGGTCGATGCGGGAGCACAGGCCGTGACGGGCCAGCACCGAGGCGCGGCGCAGCGAGTCCGCCACATCGGCCGACACGGTGGCGGACAACTCGCTGTCATCGGCTAGATAAACCGGCACGGTGCGGCGCCCGTCCCAGTCGGCCAGCAGGGGCAGGGTCACGAACTCGTAGCTCTCGGCGATAGCGCCTGGATCGGGGAGGTTGCGCTCGAACATGGGGGCAGTGTTGCTTGCGTGCCAAGAGGCGTGGTGTGTTCCTTGTGTGTGGCTAGGACGGTAAAAACCGCCCCAGAACGGGGCGGCATTGGGGGGCAGGTCTCAGGGCAGGCGGGCGTGCCCGAACACCACGGCGCGGCCCTGCAGGGGGCAGGCATAGCGGATCTCCAGCCGGCGCCAGTCCCCAGCCACCGGGGCGGCCGTCCACTCGCCCTTCAGGGGCACGGTGTCTGGCCCCTGGCAGCGAATCCCCATAGCGCCCAGCAAGGCAAACGCCTCGAACAGTTCGAACAGGGTGCCGGTCAGGGGGCGGCGCTGACAGGTGGTCAGGACGTCACCAGCGACAGCGCGGTTGTCGCAGGCCAGCAGCAGGGCGCGCGCGCCCGTCTTGGTGCGGGGCAGGGCGCGGGCCTGGGCCAGCAGCAGCTCGGCCTGGTCCAAATTGGCCTGGGCCGTCAGGCGGTCGCGGGCCGTGGCGCCTCCCAAGTCCAGCAGCAGGTGTGTCCCCTGGTAGACCTGCCGCAACTGGCGCAGGAACAACTTGGGGGGCAGCGGCACCGGGCCGGAGCGGGCAGGAAAGTCGTGCAGGGTGATGGCCAGGGCCTGGTCGCGTTCGGTCATGGCCGGATGGTGGCTTGGCCAGGGCGCCGCCGTGGTGTGTCTCTGGTGTGTGAAAAGCCCACTCCTAAACGGCAAAAACCGCCCACAAGGGGCGGTCCTCTTACCGGTAAGAGACGCTCACTCCTCAGTCAAGACCGCCGGCATCCGGGCCAGCCAGCGCTCCACGGCCTGACGGTCCTCTGTGGACAGCCGGGCCATGAAGCGCGCGCTGGTCAGGCGCCGGCCCGCCAGCGCGGCGCGTGACGGCGCCGCCTTGGCCTGCGCGGTCAGGCGCTCCACCTCGGCACGCAGCTCGGTGCGCGAGGCGCCGCCCTGCGCCAGGGCGATGAGCGCGGCGTGGTGCTCGGCAGGGGCCGCCGCGATGACGCCGCCCAGCGTGAGGGGCAGCCCCGCGCGCAGCGCGTCCACCAGCTCAGCGGGCCAGCGCAGCACCCGCAGCTTGTTCTTGGCGAACGAGGCCCAGCTTTCGCCGAGCGGCGCGAACACCTCGTCCAGCAGGGCGTGGTCCGGTCCGGGCTCCTCCGCCAGCAGCTGGATCAGTCGGGCGCGCGCCGGCTCCGGGTCCAGGTTTAGGGCCAGGGCCACCAGCGCCAGTTTGCCGTCCACCTCGTCAATGACGTTCAAATTGTCGCGCTGCAGGTTCTCGACCAGGGCGGCCACCCGCGCCTGCCGGTCATCCAGGGTGCGGATCAGGACGGGGACCTCGGTCAGGCCGGCCCGCTGGGCGGCCCGCCAGCGGCGCTCACCAGCCACGATCTCAAAGCCACCCTCCACTGGCCGGACCAGCAGGGGCTGCAGCACCCCTTCCGCCCGGATGCTGTCGGCCAGGGCCTGCAGGCGCGCTTCGTCAAAGTCGCGGCGGGGCTGGCCTGTCCCCGGGCGCAGCTGGGCCACGGGGAGGGTGCTGCTGGGCGTGTCCTCGCGCTGCCGCAGCGGCCCCAGGTCCTCGCCCAGCAAACCCTTCAGGTCGCGGTGGCGCTCAGGCCGTTTGCGGGTCACGCGGCACTCCCGGCGTAAGGCAGCCCCGTGGCGCGGGCCAGTTCGGCGGTCAGGCGCTGGATGTCACGGTGCACTGGGCTTCCAGGCGCGTACAGACCCACGGGCGCGCCCTGGGCCGTGGAGTCCAGCCACACCGCCTCGCGCTGCGGCATGGGCTCGGCCAGAGGGGAGAGGGCGGCGCGCAGGTCAGCCAAGACCTCGCGGTCGTGCAGGCGCCGGGCATCGAAGAACGTGGGGACGTACAAGGCCACGTCCAGGTCGGGGCGCACCTCGCGGTACTCGCGCAGCGCCACCTGAAGGCCGGGCAGGGCGTCTAGCCCCTTCTGGCGGGTGGGCACCGGCACGATCATCTGATCGGCCGCCAGGGCCCCGAGGATGGCCAGCTGCCCCAGGCTGGGCGGGCTGTCGATCAGGGTGACGTCGTAGCGGTCCTGCACCGCTCCCAGGGCCCGGTTGAGCCGTCCCTGGGCACCCACAGCCCCCATCATCAGGCGCTCGGCCAGCGCCAGGGCCATATGCGAGGGAATCAGGTCCAAGCTGTGGACGCGTACCGGTTCGGGCAGCGGGCGGCCCTCAACTGCAACGGGATGGGCGGTTTGGTCCGGTGTCACACCCGTGACGCCTAGCCACCCGGTGAGGCTGGCCTGGGGGTCGAGGTCGATCAAGAGCACCCGAAGGCCTGAGGCAGCCAGCTCATGGCCCAGATTGAGTGTGAGGCTGGTCTTTCCAGCGCCGCCGGCGTGGTTGAACACCGTGAACGTTTGCACGGCTGCACGATACCGCGCAAGCAACGAAAACACCCCGGCCGGAGCCGGGGCGATGGGGGAGAGGCGCGCTCAGGTCCAGGCCAGGAGGTAGCCCTGCACCGCCAGACCGAACTCATCGCTGAGCGCGGAGTAGCGGTCGTCCAACTGGTCTAGGTCGCCCAGCGAATTGTCGGGCACGTCTCCGTCTTCTGCTTGGCCGGCGATCTGGCTGGCCTGCCGGACCAGGGCGTCCACCTGCACCGCCAGGGCAGCGGCGTCTGGCTCCCCCTGCTGGCGCATCCGGTCCAGGGCCAGCAGCACGGTGGGGCCGTCCTGCACGGCGTAGCGGTTGCTAATCCACTGCGCGAAGCCGCCGTTGCAGACCTGGGAGTGGAGCCCCTGCAGCACCAAGAGATGCCGGTCGCGCTGCGAGAGGCTGTCAAGAAAGGCTGGATAGGCGGCGCGGGTGGGGGGCAGCTGGTGCAGGAGGCGGTCTAGCAGGGCCTCGTATGGCTCGTGCGGCGGGCAGTCCGTGATGGTCATGGGTGCATGGTTGCTTGCGTCCACCGCTTGCTGGTGTGCCTTCCCTGTGACGGCGCACGCTCTGCCTGGCACTGCAGATGCGTTTCCCAGGCGCTCAGGAGCCGGTTACACTAGGGACTGTTCGGGAGGTCAGCAATGACACTGGTGCAGCGCCGTCAATCCACCCACGACAAGCCCCAACGGTCGGTCACTTCTTCCCAGGCGCAGGCGCAGGTCCCCGAGGCCGAGCTCCGGCAGGCCCAGGCGCAGCAGGCCGTGCAGCGCCATACCCTGCGCCCAGTTACAGCGCAGCGGCAAGCTGCGCAGGCGCCTCTGCAGGCCGCCACACTGGACCGGCAGGAAGTCCAGCGCGTCCAGGTCCAGCGGCAGGCGCTGGCTGATCAACTGGACGCCTTGCCACAGGTGGAGGCTGCGCCCCTGCAGCGTGAAGCCCAGCCCCTCCCCACCAAGCCGCAGACTCCGGGCGACTGGGTGACGGTGATGCGGCATCAGGCCGAACAGGTTGAGGGCAAGGCGCTGGACAGCCGCCAGTACGCCCAGTTCACCGCACTGCAGAGGCAGGTGGCGCAGACGTTGGCCCAGGGGTTCCGCACAGACCGAGGCCCCACCCAGGCTCGCTATGACACCTATGGCGAGCACCTGGCCACGCTGCAACGCCACGAGATCAGCGCCCCGGTGAGCCGCGTGGTCCTGGGGATGGTGCCTGCTGGCGAGCGGGTGGCGCTGCAGCGGGCAATAGATACAGCGGCGCAGCGGTATGAAGCCGAAACCCAGCAGCGCGCGACGGCCGAACAGCGCACCAGCCTGCAACGCCAACTGGCCGAACTGGACGCCGAAGCGACGCAGCCGGTGTTGCAGCGCATTCAAGCCCGCAGAGGCGCCGGCAACCCCCTCCCCGAAGCCATTCAACGCCACCTCGAACAGGGGCTAAACCACGACCTGAGCAGGGTCCGCATTCACGACGATGCCGAAGCGGACAAGCTGGCGAAAGGGGTCAACGCGATTGCGTTCACTACAGGGACGGACATCTTCTTCCAGAGCGGCAAATTCAGCCCCAACACGCAGAGCGGCCTGGAGTTGCTGGCGCACGAGGTGACCCACACCGTGCAGCAGAGCCAGGGCCGCGTTGGGCCCGGCGTGGACCCGGATGCTGGGCTGGAAAGTGAGGCCCGGAACATGGGCGCCAAGCTGGCCCAGATCATGCCCAGTCCCAAAAGCCTCCTGCCGCCAAGCCCCCACGCGCCCGGCGTCTACTCCAAAGGTGCTGCCCTGCAACGTGCCCAAAGTGGCGCCGTCACGACCGCCCTGCACCAGCCCTTCACGGCTTTAGGCATCCAGCGGCAGACCACAGGCGGACTGACGATTCAGCGGAACTTCGTGCTGGACAAGGTGTCCGACCTCGCCGCCAACATCCCAGGCTACCGCGAACTGTGCCTGGCCTTCGGCAAAGACCTCGTGACCGGCAAGCGGATGGATCAGAACCCAGGCGCCATCCTCGACGCGCTGGCCGGGCTGGTCCCGGGCCCGTTCAAGGACATGCTGAAGGTGGTGCGGCAGCAGAACCTGATCCCCAAAGCCTGGGCGTGGTTCAAGGGCGAACTGGGCAAGCTCCAACTGGGCAGCGTCCTGGGTGAGGTCAAAGGCGCCATTGCCAAGTTTCCCCCCGATTTAGGAGCGGCCAAAGCGGCCCTGACCCGCCGGGCGGACGGCCTCAAACGCCTGATCGCCGGCTCGGCAAGGCACATCGCCACCATTGCCCTGACGGCCATTGAAGCTGGGCTGGGCCCCGTGGGCAAGAAGGTCATGGGCCTCCTCAAACAGGGCGGCGACGTGATCATGCAAGTGCTGCGCAATCCAGCCCAGTTTGCGGGCAACCTCCTGAAAGCGCTGACCCAAGGGTTCGGACAGTTCCGCACCAATGCCGGCAAGTGGCTCAAAGAGGGGCTGGGCACCTGGCTCACCGGGGCATCGGGGATTCAGTTCCCCGCCACCCTGGACCTCAAAGGCGTGTTCATGACCGCCCTGAGTGTGATGGGGCTGACCTACCACGCCCTGCGCGGCCGGCTGGTCAAGGAACTGGGCCAGGGCGGCGAGCAGAAGGTGGCGCTGGCCGAGAAGGCGGGTGGCGCGCTGGCGTCTCTCACCAAGGGGCTGCATCAGGCGCCAGAGGTGAAGGGGCAGCAAGGGGCCATCGGCAAAGGTGTGGTGGACAGCCTCAAAGGTGAGGTCACCCGGTCACTGGTCACCGCAGGAGCGGCCAAAGTGGCGTCCATGCTGGTTCCGGGCGGCGCTTTTGTCCAAGCCTTGCTCACCGCGTTTCAGGGCGTGCAGACGCTGATCAGCCAGAGTGGGCAGATCATGGGCGTGATCATGAACGCGCTGGGCAGCGTCCAGGCGATTGCTGGGGGCCAGGTGGGGGCAGCGGCAGGCTTCATTGAGCGGACGATTGGCGGCAGCATTCCCATCGTGCTGACCTTCCTGGGCAAACTGGTGGGCCTGGGCAACTTCGGCACCCGCATCAAGAACACGGTGAAGCGGCTGCGCGCTCGCCTGGATGCCCACATTGACAAGCTGGTGGGGCGGATCAAGGCGATCCTTGGCAAAGGCAAAACAGGGGAGCAAAAGCCCGGTGCCCCAGCAGCCAAGGCGCAGGTGCTGACCGCCAAGATTGAGCCCAAACAGCAGGCCCCACACACCCTGATCTTCAAGTCAGATGGCAAGTCATCGAGCCTGATGATTCATAGTCGGCCGCGCACGTTCAACGATTTCATCACCAGCATCCCCATTGACGACCAGCATGTGGAAGCGGCGGCGATTCCTCAGCTCAACAGTCTCAAGGCCAGAGCCATTCAGTTGGCTGGGGATATTGACAGCCACAACCTCAATCGTCAGACAACCGCCGGGAATCCGGCAGTGCTTGGGCAGCTGCAAACGCTCGCCGACACGATTGAAACCATCATGGAGCAGTTCAAGCAGAACCATGTCAGCATCGTTCGCTTTGGCGGTATCCAGAACGGCGAGGGCACCTGGATGAATGCCAAAGTGCTGAATCAACGGTATCTGGAGGGTTCCAAGCCCCAGGACCGAGATGACAGTGCTCTGTACCGCAGCTTGAATGCTGCGCGGCCCAAGGCTTGGGTACGTGGGCACCTCCTGAACGAAGGTTTGGGTGGTCCTGGCGCCGCTTACAACCTGGTGACCCTGACGCAAGCCGCCAACAACCGCTCGGGACAGAGCCACTACCACCTGTTCGAAAAGCACATCAAGGCGGCCATCATGGCCGGCAAGACGGTGCGCTATAACGTTCGCGCCCGGCATGGCACCCACCCTATGCGCGCTGTGCAGCAGCAACTCACAGCCCGTATCGCTACCCTGGGACCTGGCAAAGATCGCCAGGACGCGGAGCGGATGCTGAAGTTCCTCAAGTTTGAGCAGGAAGAAGTGGCCCTGGGCCTCAGCGTGGAGTGGTCAGAACTGGCCTTCGACAACACCACCTTTAGCTGGAGCGACGCGGGCAATGGCGGCAGCGGTGATGTCAACAACGTTCTGCCCGATAGTCTGCCTTCAGCGGCCAACCTGCCGCGCACCCCAACACCATGACCCAAACATTTCCTGATTACCGACAAGCGTTTGCCGACCTGGCCGCTGAGCTGCGCGCCCATCCTCAATTCACGGTTGAGCGGTTTGAGTTAGGCGAAGCGCTGTCTGAAGCTGATATCCGGGGCCTTGAAGCGGAGACGGGCTACGAGCTCACCGACGATCTCCGGGCCTTTTATGGCCAGATGAATGGCCTG
The DNA here is from genome assembly GCF_020166415.1 of Deinococcus multiflagellatus. Taxonomy (NCBI): domain Bacteria; kingdom Thermotogati; phylum Deinococcota; class Deinococci; order Deinococcales; family Deinococcaceae; genus Deinococcus; species Deinococcus multiflagellatus. The sequence goes on along the minus strand of NZ_JAIQXV010000029.1, from coordinate 487 downwards.
AGGTTGAAGTGGTTTCTCAACCCCGAACTGACCGAAGAAGAGCGCCAGGCGTTTTTTCTTGAATTTCCCGACATGGACGTTGAGAACAGTAGTGATGAGTATGCCTCAGCCGCCATTCATATCCTGCCGCTGAAGGAAGTGCTGACCCGGGATTGGGCAGATGAGATCTACTACGAACCCGAAATGGGTTTTCATGGTCAGGCCCTGAGCGTTGAGGAGTTTCACCAGAGCATGCGCCCGTTCGACATGTTCAGCGACTACCGCGCGTGCATTCTGGCATTCACTCAAAAGAAAGATCCAACCGTGTTCCTGCTGGATGACCACCACGGTGTCTGGGATGAGTCCAAGGGAACGGACGTGCGGTCGTATCTCAACTTCATTCTGGCGACGAAAGGGCAGTCGGATGCCAGGAAGCGCTGGCTGTCGGAATACCAGGGCTACACGCAGCGCGTCTCGTTCGAAGCACCATAAATCCTACCGGCAGTGC
>NZ_JAIQXV010000028.1 GCF_020166415.1 Deinococcus multiflagellatus | reverse complement strand
AGTAGAGCGAGTTGCAAAGAAAAACTTCGCACTGGCAGCGGAGACGTTTCGGCACTTTTCTGAGCTGTTGGAACGGGCAGGGCAGGGTCATTCCCTTGGCTCAAGAATTCTCGCCTGCTGTCGCCAAACCTCAACATAAAGGTCTTTTTTTGAAAATAATTTTCAACACTCCTTGCGCTTGGTCCGGAGGAAAACTTCATACCTTGATATCTGTGGTAGGAAATATGTGCCCCGGACAGCTGCTATATGTACAATCTCCTTATTCCTGTCTAGATGTTCGGAATTTATTTTCACATGCCTCATTTGTGGCCATGTATGAATGGGAGCGTTCCACACACGACAACTGGATGGGGGCCCTGCCGTGGGCGCCGTCTGCCGTCTCCACTGCCAAAGGAGGGCTTCCTGTGTACCGATTTCCACGTATACGTTCACTGCTGGTGTTGACTGCCAGTCTGGCGCTGGCCGCCTGTTCGCAATTGCCCGGTCCATCGGCGCCTGCCGCGCAGAGCGGGCCGAGGTTGCAGGCGCAGGCGACAGGGCCGAGCGCGACGTTTGACAGCACGGGGGCGTGGGACAGCGGCTTTTCCGGCCGCATCACCCTGAGCAACCCTGGCCCGACCGCGATTCAGGGCTGGACCCTCAAGTTCAAGTTCAATGGCAACGCCGCTGCTGGTGCGTCCGTCTGGGGCGCGGGCGGCAGCATCAGCAAAGACAGCAGTGGGCTGTACACCATCACCCCCAACACCTGGGGCGGCGCCACCATCCCCGCCGGCGGCAGCGTGGTCATCAACTACGACGGCACCGGGCAACTCACCGGCGTCAACACCTGCACCTTGAACGGTGCGAGTTGTTCTGGCGGCACCACGCCTCCACCAACAGGCGACACCACCACCCCGACGGTCAGTCTGACCGCGAGCCCGAGTACGGTGACCAGTGCGGGTGCCGTGAGTCTGAGTGCAAGTGCCACGGATAACGTGGGGGTGACGAAGGTGGAGTTCTATCAGGGCTCGACCTTGCTGGGCACCGATACGAGCGCGCCGTATACGGCGAGTGAGACGGTCAGCAGTGCGAACAATGGCACGCGGACGTACACGGCCAAAGCGTTTGATGCGGCGGGGAACACCAAGTCGGCGTCGGCCTCGGTGACGGTCAACATCGCTGGTACCACCCCGCCCTCGCCGCCTGCAGGCAAGGCCATTTACGTGGGCTACGCGGGCACGTGGCAGACCAGCGTGGGTGACCTCACCACCAGCAATATTCCCGCCTACTACACCGATCTGAACCTGGCTTTTGCGCGGCCAGATACAACCTATGTCAAGGGCAGCTACGCCTTTGATCAGGCGGTGGCGGGCTTCGAGTTTGCCGAAGGGGCCAGCACACCCAACGGGCAGCGCAAGTTCACAGCCGCGCAGGCCCAGACGCTGCGCAACAACATTGCCGCCCTGAAAGCGCGGGGCACGCGGGTCTGGGTGAGTGTGGGGGGCTGGGCCTACAGCCAGGGCAGCCAGTGGAGCAACTTCAACGCCGCGCACGTGGTGGATCTGGCGCAGGACCTGGGCGCCAGCGGCGTGGACATTGACTGGGAATCCAGCGGCAGCACCTGCAACAAGCTGGACGCCGCGCAGTTCGCCTGCACCAAGGACGCCGAGATCAAGAACATCATTAACACCCTGGACGCCGAGATTGCCGCGCGGGGCCTGGACCTGCAGATCAGCATTGCGGGCTGGAGCACGGGCGCGTACTACGTGAAAGGCACCCCGTGGGAAGAAGGCAAGGTGCAGTGGGGCAGCCCCTTCGGCGGCACTATGTACCGTGTGGTGCGCGACCTGGCCGCCAAGATTGACCGCGTGAACCTCATGTCCTACGACGGCGGCACCTACTACGACCCGCGCGAGGGCTACGAGAGCTACCGCGCCATCTACGGTGGCCCCATTGCCATGGGCCTGGAGGTGGCCCCCGAAGGCAGCGGCGGCGCCATCCTGAAGTTGAATGCCGAGCCCGGCACCGTCTACGACGCCGAGATGAACACCGGCACCAACAACGAGGCCACCCGCTACTACAACGTGGAAACCCTGGCCACCTACATGAAGAACAAGGGCCGCCCCGGCGACGGCATGATGCTCTGGCAAGTCTGGAAGGAGCGGGTGTACGCCAAGCCCCCGGCCGGAGCAGCGGGCGTGAACGCCACCGGGCAGAAGGTCTGCCAGATACTGGCCGTCAACGCCAACTGCAGCGGCGCCGTGCCCGACCTGCCGCCCGCGCCGTAAGGCAGCAGAGGAAAGAGGCGCCCCAGGCATACGATCCTGGGGCGCCTCTCAATGGTCTGGAGAAGGGGCGATCACCGCCAACTACTCGTCGTTGCCCCCGCGCTGGCCGCCGCCACTTTCACTGCCATTGCGGCGGCCGTCGCCGTTTTTCTCGTCGGCGCTGGGCTGGCCGTTGCCGGGGTCGCGTTGTCCGCCGGGCTTGGGGTCGTTGTCACGGTCATGCTTGTGCTTGGGATCGTTCTTTTTCTCGGCCTGCGTCATAAAGCCTCCTGAAGGTGGGAACCTCGGCGGGGGTGCCGAGGCGCGAAAGGGTGTGGGCTCAGGGCCCAGCCAGCAGGGCCAGCACCTCGGCGTCGGTGGCTTGCGAGAAATCGCCGTAGAACTGACCCACAGCCTGAAAGTGGGGTGGCGTGTGCAGGCACACCACCTCGTCGGCCTCGGCGTGCAGGTCAGCACAGGTGTCAGGCGGCGCCACCGGCACCGCCACCACGATTCGCCCCGCGCCCAGTAACCGCGCGGCCTGCACCGCTGCGCGCATCGTGGCGCCTGTGGCCAGGCCGTCGTCCACCAGCAGGGCCGTGCGGCCGGTCAGATTCAGGGGACCCCGGCCGGCGCGGTACAGGGCCTCGCGGCGGGCCAGTTCCTGTGCCTCGCGGGCCTGCACCTGCGCCAGCGCGGCGGCAGAAATGCCCAGGCGGTCCATCAGCGCCTCGTTCAGCCACTGCGCGCCGCCCGAGGCCAGCGCCCCCATCGCCACTTCCGGGGCCATCGGCAGCCCCAGTTTGCGCACCAGAAAGACGTCCAGCGGTGCCCCCAGGGCCCGAGCCACCTCGGCGGCCACCGGCACACCGCCCCGGGGCAGGGCCAGGACCACGGCGCTGGGCCAGGGGCCACGGGCCGCCAGGACTGCGCCCAGCAGCTGCCCGGCTTCTGTCCGGTCCTGAAAAACCTTGGGGAGGTGAGGCCACGAGGGGCTGGTGGTCACGCAATCTCCTCTGTGGCAAAGCGCGCGGGCGGCGGCTTCCCACCTGACCAGTGAACGCCCTGACCCTGGCAGCCCCATGACAGGCGGCTTAAAGCGGGTTCCGAACTGCCCCCTGCTTGTGCGGCAACGTTGCGGTGACCCACCGCCGTAGTGCCCTGGCACCCACATCACGCCCTTGAGCCGACCCTCAAAGGCTTTATGCACCGCACTTCTCCGGTCGGTGGGTGAACAGGGCAGACGACAACCACACCAGGGTCGCTACAGACAGCATGCCTCTCGCTTCGTCGTTCGCCGCCTTGCGGGTACTGGTGGTGCGGTGCTGCGCCCAGTTGCTGGGCTTGAAGCACCGTGGGCCACAGGGCGCCCCCTTCCTCCAGAAGATCAGCGGCCATAAGCGCCTCAGCTGAAATCGATTCCTGAGGCCCATCAACGAAGCCAACTGGGAGAGGCGCCCTGTGCGGCCAACGGCGAGAGGTGGCGGATACAGGCATGCTTGATGGACAGCGCTCGTCATCCTAGTCCCGAAGAGCCGGCCACTGTGCAAGGCAGGGAACTGGAAGCCCTACCCGACTTTCCAGCGCTTGGCCCTCGGACACCGCTGACCGGCTGAGCAAGGGTTTGTTCAGGAGTCAGGGCCGCGAACACAGGCGCCTGAACCTGCCGTTGCAGCCGTCTGCTTCTGCTGCATCTCAGGTAGGGTGGGCCTGCAGCGCGCGGGCGAGGTAGGGCGCCGTGCGGCTCTCAGCGACCTGCGCCACCTCCTGCGGGGTGCCCTGGGCCACGATCTGCCCCCCCTTGTCCCCAGCGCCCGGCCCAATGTCAATCACCCAGTCGCTGGCGGTCACGAGCTGCATATCGTGCTCGACGGCAATGACCGTGTGGCCAGCCTCGACCAGCCGGAACAGCTGGCGGCGCAGCCGCTCCACATCGGCGGGGTGCAGGCCGGTGGTGGGTTCGTCCAGCACGTACACCGTGTGGCCGCGCCCGGCGCGCTGCAGTTCAGTGGCGAGCTTGATGCGCTGCGCCTCTCCGCCGGAGAGTTCGGTGGCAGGCTGCCCCAGGCGCAGGTACCCCAGCCCCACTTCCCGCAGGGTGTCCAGTGCGCGGAACACGGCCGCGTCCTCCTGAAAAAAGGTCCAGGCCGCGTCCACGGTCAGGTTCAGGACCTCGGCAATGGTCTTGCCCCGGTATTCCACCTCCAGGGTCTGGGCGTTGTAGCGGGCGCCGTGGCAGACCGGGCAGGGGGCATACACGCTGGGCAGGAACAGCAGCTCAACCATCACCCAGCCTTCGCCTTGGCAGTGTTCGCAGCGGCCCCCCTTCACGTTGAACGAGAAACGCCCGGCGCTGTAGCGGCGCTGCCGGGCCAGGGGCGTCTGAGCGAACAGCTTGCGCACATCGTCAAACAGGCCGGTGTACGTGGCGAGGTTGCTGCGCGGCGTGCGCCCAATGGGTCGCTGGTCCACCCGCACCAGCCGCGACAGGGTGCCCACGTCGCCGCCCAGCTGCGCGGTCACGCCGGCTGGGGTCTGCGGGTCTTCATCGTCTTCGGTGGGTGGGCTCTGGCCCAGGTGGGCGGCCAGGGTGTCCACCAGCACCTGGCTCACCAGCGTGGATTTCCCGGAGCCAGACACGCCGGTGACGCTGGTCAGCACGCCCAGGGGAAAGCGCACCTGCAGGTCACGCAGGTTGTGGCGTTTGACGCCGCTTAACGTGAGCCAGCCCGACGGCGCGCGGGCTTCTGGGCGCGCGGGCTGAGGCGCAGCAAAGAGGTAGCGCGCGGTCTGGGAGGCCGCCACCGCCTGCAGGCCGCTGGGCGGGCCACTGTAGAGAATCTCGCCGCCCTGTTCTCCGGCGCCGGGGCCCACGTCCACCAGCCAGTCGGCGCGGCGCACCACGTCCAGATCATGTTCCACCACGAACAGCGAGTTGCCGGCGGCCTTCAGGCGGTCCAGGGCGCCCAGCAGCGCCTCGGTGTCGGCGGGGTGCAGGCCGGCGGAGGGTTCATCTAGGACGTACACCACGCCGAACAGGTGCGAGTACAGCTGCGTGGCCAGCCGCAGGCGCTGCAGTTCGCCGGGCGACAGGGTGGGGGTGGAGCGGTCCAGCCCCAGGTAGCCCAGCCCCAGGTCCAGCAGCACTTCCAGGCGGGCGCACAGGTCGGCGGCCATACGCTGCTGCGCGGCGGCCTGCTCCGGGCGCGCGGCCTGCAACTGGGCGTGGCCGCGCTCGTTGCCCAGGGCAAAGGGGCGCAGCAGCGCCGAAAGGGCCTGAAGCGGCAGCCGCGAGAGCTCAGTGATGTCGTGCCCGGCAAAGCGCACCGCCAGGGCCTCGGGGCGCAGGCGCTTGCCGTGACACACCGGGCACGGCGCCGACACCATGTACGCCTGCGCCCGCCGTTTCATGGCGGCGCTCTCGCTGTTGGCGAAGGTGTGCAGCACATGCCGGCGCGCGCTGCTGAAGGTGCCCATGTACCCGGGGGGCAGCCCGCGCTTCACGGCCCGGCGGGTCTCTTCTGGCGTGAGGCCCGGATACACCGGCACCACCGGCTGCTCCTCGGTGAACAGAATCCAGTCGCGCGTGTCCCGCGGCAGGTCGCGCCACGGCACGTCCACATTGATGCCCAGGCTCACCAGAATGTCGCGCTGGTTCTGCCCGCCCCAGGCCTGCGGCCACGCCGCCACCGCCCGCTCCCGGATGGTGAGTGAGGAGTCCGGCACCATAGATGCTTCTGTCACCTCGTACACCTGCCCCAGGCCGTGGCAGTGGGGACAGGCCCCTTCCGGGGTGTTGGGCGAAAAGCCCTCGGCGTAGATGATGCCCTGCCCTTCAGGGTAGTCACCGGCCCGGGAATACAGCATGCGCACGAGGTTGGACAGGGTGGTCACGCTGCCCACCGAGGAGCGGGTGCTGGGCGCGCCGCGCTGCTGCTGCAGGGCCACCGCTGGGGGCAGGCCGTCAATGGCGTCTACATCCGGCGCGCCCACCTGGTGAAACAGGCGCCGCGCGTAGGGCGAGACCGATTCCAGGTAGCGCCGCTGCGCTTCGGCGTACAGGGTGCCAAAGGCCAGCGACGACTTGCCAGAGCCCGAGACCCCGGTAAACACCACCAGGGCGTCTCTGGGCAGCTGCAGGGACACGTCCTTGAGGTTGTGTTCCCGCGCGCCGCGCACCTGCACGAAGCCAAGGGGTTCGGGAAGCGTCATCGCCCCGCAGTATGTGGGGCCCGCCCGGCCCGGCACCGGGACTCACAAGATTGACTGAATGCAGGCCACTGGCCGCGCGTGAGGGCTTGCTCAAGGGGCCAGGGCGCCCCGTGCGGTCTAATGGCGGGATGTCAGACCACCCCCTGTCGCTGGCCCCGGACCGGGAGCGCAGTGAGCCCCCCGTGATTGCCCACCTGCGCCAGTTGGTTCGCCTCACCGGCCCCAGCGGCAGCGAAGGGGACGTGGTGCGGGCGGTGTACCGCGCGGCCTCCGCCCTGGCCGACGAGGTGCGCGTGGACGCCTTTGGCAACGTGATTGCGGTGCGCCGCGCCGCCGCTGAAGGCGCCCGGCGCCTGCTGCTGGCCGCCCACATGGACGAGGTGGGTTTCCGGGTGCGGCAGATTACCCCGGGCGGGTTTCTGCGGCTGGAAAAAGTGGGGGGCACCGATGACCGCATTCTGCCGGCCCAGCGCGTGTGGGTGCGCACCCAGCAGTCACGGCTGCTGGGCGTGATTGGCACCAAGAGCGCCCACCTGCTCACCGACGCCGACCGCCAGCGCGTGGTGCCGCACCCCGAACTGTACGTGGACATCGGCGCGCGCAGTGCAGACGAAGCGGTGGGCATGGGCGTGCAACTGGGTGACCCGGTGGGCTTTGTGGGCATCCTGACCGAACTGGGGGTGAACACCGGGCGCTACACCGCGCACGCGGTGGATGACCGCGCCGGGTGCGCCGTGCTGCTGGCGCTGCTGGAGCACTACCAGGACGCGCCGCCGCCCGTGACCGTGATCTTCGCCTTCACCGTGCAGGAAGAGGTGGGCCTGCGCGGGGCCCAGGCGGTGGCCCAGGCCCACGCCGCCGACGCGGCCCTGGCCCTGGACATGACCGCCGCCGACGACACCCCGGAGTTTGGGGCCTGTCACCTGGGGCTGGGCAGCGGCCCAGCGGTCAAGGTGATGGATTTCTCGGCGCTGGCCCACCCGGCCATCCGGCGGGGGCTGATCGCCGCCGCTGATGCCAGCGGCGTGCCCATCCAGCACGAACTACTGCGCGGCATCGGCACCGACGCGGGCGCGCTGCAGTACAGCGGCCACGGCATTCCTGCTGGCACCGTGTCGGTGGCCAACCGCTACACCCACAGCCCCGTGGAGGTGGTGGACGAACGCGATCTGGTCGGCGCCCTGCATCTGCTGGATACCTTCATTCAGCGCCTGCCCGGCCTGGACCTGCGCTTTGTGGCGCTGGACGAGGGCTGAGCCCCGGAGGGCCGGCTGCAGCGAAGAAACAAGTCGTTGCAGAGGATAGCGGCGCGGGCGACATTGAAGGGCGGTGGGTGAGTCCGGGCGTCGCGCTCGGTTGTGGGCTGATTCAAAAGGGGAATAGGCCGTTGCCAGACAGCGGCCGATCCCGTAGGTTCCAAGCCCCGCCTGTGCGAGGTGGCGCGAGCAGGTCCTGTGCCCTGCTGCCCAGGTCCGCTGTCAGAAGGGTCCAGACACAGCGGCGCCCAGCCGGTTGAGCCTGGCTGGGCGCGCCTTGGGAAGAACGCTTACTGCAGCGGCTGACCGTTCACCTTCAGGCCCGCCTGATCCATGTTCAGGTCGGTCACCAGACGAGAGCCCTGGCGCACCAGCAGGCCGTTCTCCTCGCCGGCCTGGATAAGCCCCTGGGCCATGCTGGGATCGGGCGCCAGGGTGGCCGCCAGGGTATTCAGGGCCTGCGCCTCGCCCTCACCGTGCAGGCGCACATCCAGCAGGCCCATCAGCCGTTCGGGACTGTCCAGCACGGCCGCCCAGTCGGTGGTGGGCGCGCCCTTGAATCCCACCTGCCCAGTGAATTTCACCTCGTCCTTACCCTGCCCCACCGACAGACGGTCCAGCACCAGGGTGGGCCCGGCCTTCAGCAGCGCGGTGATCAGGGCATTGACCGCCGCGTCCTCTGGCGTCTTCTCGGTCCGGGTCAGGGCGCTGAGCTGCTCCATGGCCTTGCGGTCCAGGTTGTTCAGGGTCACGTTCAGCTGCAGCTTGTCCAGCGTCTTGCCGGCCACTTCCAGGCGCTCGGCGCCGTAGCCCAGCGCCGAACTCATCAGCGGCCCCTGGCTGCGGGTCGTGGAGGTCACGGTCAGGCGGTCCAGCTTCAGGGCCTGCCCGCCCGGGGCACCGGCCTCCAGGCTGGCCAGGGTGAACTGCGCCCTGCCGTCGCCCAGCGTGTCCGGCTGCTGGCTGGCATTCAGCTGCCAGCTGGTCGCGCCCAGGGTCAGCCGCATGTCCTTGTCTTCAACCACCAGCCCCGGCCACCGCCCGGCCGAGAGCACCTCGCGCTCGGTGGCGCGCACCGTGCCGCTGGCGGCCTGCCAGCGCGTGGTGGTCCCCTCCGCCGTGATGGTGCCGGCCGGCACGTTAAACGTCGTCACGCTGTTGCCGCCGAACTGAATGTCGGTGCGCAGCGAGATCTTCTGGCCGCCAAACGCCCGGTTCAGCTCGGCCTGCACCTCAGGCTCGAACTGCACCTCGGTGATCACGGTGGCCGCCCCAAAGCGTTTGCCCTGCGGGAACGGGCCGTTGTACACGCGGCTGTTCAGCTTGATCACCATAGGATCGGCGGTTTCAGGCATCAGGGTGATGGTCGTGACCTGGGTGCCGCCAAAGGCCGTGCCCTGGTAGGGCTCACTGACCATGCGCGCCAGTCCGCTTTCGGTCAGGGCTTTCTGGGTGCGGCCCAGTTGGGCCTGCACGTCTTTCTGGGTCTGCTGGGCCGCCACGACGGCCACCGTGGCTCCGCCCAGCAGCAGGGCCGCGCTCAGGGCGGCGATGGTGAGTGCGCGTTTCTTCATCACCCTGCCAGGGTAGGGGGTGCCCCGAACGCGCCGGGCCGCATTTGAGGCACAGAATCCTGGACAGGGGGGTGGGGGTTCTCCGATGGCCGGGTTACGCCAGTGCCGGGCCGGGCACCAGCACCACCCGCAGGTCATTCAGGTTCTGCCCGGTGGGGCCGGTGACCACCAGGTCGCCCAGCGCGGCAAAAAATGAGCCAGCGCCGTTCTCGTGTAGTGCGCGCTGGGGGTCCAGCCCCATGGCCGCGGCGCGGGCCAGCGTGTCGGGCGTGACCAGGGCGCCCGCGCCGCCACTGGTGCCATCCACCCCGTCCGAGCCGGCCGAGAGGGCATAGACCCCCAGGCCAGCCAGCGCCAGGGCCAGCGCCCATTCGGTGTTCCGCCCGCCGTGGCCGCGGCCGCGCACCGTCACGGTGGCCTCGCCGCCCGAGAGGAGGGCCACCGGGGCGGGCCAGGGCATGCCGTGCCCCTGCACGCTGCGGACCAGGGCTCCATGAAAGGCCGCCAGCTCGCGCGCCTCGCCCGTGAAGGTGTCGCCCAGGATCACCGCCGGGAGGCCCCGGGCCTGCAGGGCCGCCTGCGCCGCCCGCAGCAGGTCGCGGTTCCCGCCGATCACCTGGGCGTGGGCATGGGGGAGGGCCGTGGGGGTGTCCTCGTGCTCGCCCCGCTCACCCGCTTCCAGAACGGCCCGGGCTTCCGGCGCTGCCACCCCAAAACGGTCCAGCACCGCCAGGGCGTCAGCAAAGGTGCTGGGGTCGGGCACGGTGGGGCCGCTGGCGATGGTGGCTGGGTCGTCGCCCACCACGTCGCTGAGCAGCCACGCACGCACCCGGGCGCGGGTGGCCGCCGCCAGCTGGCCGCCCTTCACGCGCGACAGGTGGCGGCGCACCGTGTTCAGGGCGTGGATGTCGGCCCCGGCGCGCATCAGCTCGGCGCTGAGGGCAGCCTTCTGGGCCAGGGTCACGCCGCGCGGCGCACACAGCAGGGCGCTGCCCCCGCCCGACAGCAGCACCAGCGCCTCGTCCTGCGGGCCCAGGGCGGCCAGCGCGCGCAGGGCTTCCTCGGCGGCGGCCACGCTGCGCGCGTCGGGATGCGGGTGCCCGGCCCGGCGCACGGCCACATGGGCGGGCCACGCGGGCACCGGGGCCCCGTCTGGCAATACGGCCAGGGCCGGCACGCCGGGGTAGACCGCCAGCGCTGCCGCCAGCATGGGGGCCGCCGCCTTGCCCACGGCCAGGATGAAGCTGGGCGCCGTCCCTTGCAGATGGGGGGCCAGCAGCCGCCCCGGCGCGGTGGCGGCCAGCGCCTCCTGAAAGCAGGCCAGCAGCAGCGCCCGCGCCTCGTCCGGGGTCATGCGCCCAGTGTACGGCGCGGGCAGAATGTGACGCCATGCACGACGAAATTCCCACTCGGTCAGCTTGCTGACGCCAGCCTGAAGCTCCGCTCTATGCCCGCTCAAGGGCTGCTCCAGACTGACTGAAGGTCACGTCATCTGCGCGCGCCGCCCCCGGGGCACACTGCAAGACATGGAACTGCTGTTTGCCCTGGCCGCGATTGCCCTGCCCCTGATTTCGATTCCCGTGATGTACCCCAGCCGCGTGCCCCAGGACCGGACAGCCGAGTGAGCCTTCCCATCACTGAATCCTGCCGGGCACCCTTCCACGGGTGCCCGCTTCCGTTTGTTTACTCGCCGTCGCGCACGGCGTAGCGCTCGGCCAGGGCCAGCACGTCTTTGGGGTTCAGCACGCCCTTAAACCACACCACGCGGTCGCCAAAATCGCTGGGGTCCACCCCGGCCCGTTCCAGGTTCAGGCGCTCGCTCACGCACACGATCACGTCGCGGCGCCCGGCCTTGCGCAGCAGCTCGAATTTCTTGCGCAGATACTCCGGGCGCCAGTAGCCCACGATCTCCACCAGCACCGAGCGCTCTCCCTGCACCAGTCGGAAATCCGGCAGAATCACGCCGCCCGGCACCGGCACCAGGTCCACCTCGCGTTCCAGCTGCCAGGGTGTGTCCAGCTTGGCAAAGCGTTCGGTAAACCCCGATTCCAGGGCGCTGTCGTGCTCCTGCGGTGGGGCGTAGTGGCTCACGTAGCCGTCCTCGCTGGTGAGCTGAAAGGACCACTCGGTGTCGGCAGGGTCCACCCACGCGAGGTCACGCCGGGGCTTCAGGGTCGCACTCAGGTCCCATTTGGTTACATGCAGCAGCGCGGGCAGGAACTTCGCCATGCTCAGGCCATAGCGGGTGGTCTGGCCGAACAGGCTGGCGGGGCCGTCCAGCGTAAGGGTAAAGCCCAGGTTGGCGTCGCCCTCCACGGTGGCCATCAGGCCAAAGAACTTCAGGTATTTCAGCAGTTGCTTGTAGCGGGCCGGTTCGTTGCGCCGCGCGGTGATCACCAGTTCAGAGGCGCGGTAGAGGGTCCCCTGTGCCTGCGCCAGGTCGTAGCGGTGAATCAGTTCCAGGGGCGCGGGCGGCTCGAAGGCCACCAGGGTTTGCTGGTCCGGCAGGTCGGCGTAGAGGGCGGCCGTCAGCTCATCCGGGCTCAGGGGCCGCTCCAGGCCCAGCGAGCGGCCCGCCTGTTCCAGCACCAGCGTGGTCGTGCGGCGGCTGGGCACGCCCGCCTGCGCCAGTTCGAACACGCGCGCGCGCACCACCCCCGGCTCCACGGGCCCGGCGGCCTCAAAGGTGCCCAGGTTGGTCAGCAGATGGGCCAGCCCGCGCAGCACCTTGAAATCCTGGCGCCCGGCTTCGAGGGTGCGCAGTTCGTCGTCCAGCTCAAAGCGCCGCTTGCCGATGTGGGCTTCAAAAGCGCCGATCAGGGTTTCGGCCAGCGCGAGGTTCTGCGCGGTGGGTTTCAGGCGCCGGGGCTCCACCAGCCCGGCCTTGACCCGGAACATCAGCAGCTCAGTCGGAAGCATTGAGCACCCCGAAGTCGTCCTCGGCGGGGGCCTTCCACTGGCCCCGGCGCTGCTGGCTGACCCGCTCCTCGCTGGTGCCCTGGGTGATCACCTCGTACAGCACCGCCTGTTTGCCGGGCGCGCGGCGCAGAATGCGCCCCAGGCGCTGAATGTGCTCGCGCTCGGTGGCGGTGCCAGACAGCACCACCGCCACGCTAGCTTCGGGCACGTCCACGCCCTCGTTCAGCACGCGGCTGGTCACCAGCACCCGGTACGCCCCAGAACGGAACTTCTCCAGCAGGGCGTGGCGCTCTTTCACCGGCGTCTGGTGCGTGATCGCCGGAATCAGGAACTCGCGGCTGATCCGGTACACGGTGGCGTTGTCGTCGGTGAAAATCAGCGTGCGCTCTTTCGGGTGGTTGGCCAGCACCTCCTCCAGCACCCGCAGCTTGCCGCCTGTACCGTAGGCCAATGAACGGGCCTCGCGGTGGGCCAGCATGGCGCGGCGGCCGTGGGGGGTGCCGCTGCTCATCACGAACTGTTTCCAGCCGTCAATGGACCCCAGCCGAATGCCGTTCAGGCGCAGGAACTCGTTGCGCTGCGCGATCAGGTCGTCGTAGCGGCGCTGCTCGAAGGGGCTCAGCGACACGCGGATCACCACTTCCTTGTAAGGCGCCAGCGTTTCGCCTGCCAGATCCTCGGGGGCGGCGTGAAACACCACCGGGCCAATCAGAGTGTCCAGGTCGCGCTCGCGGCCGTCGCTGCGCTTGGGCGTGGCGGTCAGGCCCAGGCGGTAGGGCGCGAGGCCCATCTCGGCAATCACGCGGGTAAAGTCGCTGGGCAGGTGATGGGCTTCATCGAAAATCTGCAGGGCGTAGCGCCCGGCCAGCGTCTCGGCGTGAATGGCCGCCGAATCGTAGGTGCTGACCAGCAGCGGGGTCTCGTCGTGGCTGCCGCCGCCCAGCAGGCCCACCTGCCCGTCTGGAAAGGCGGCCACCAACCCGGCATACCACTGGTGCAGCAGGTCCAGGGTGGGCACGCAGATCAGCGCGCTGCGGGGGGTGTCGCGCAGCGCCAATTGCGCCACCAGCGTCTTGCCCGCGCCGGTGGGCAGCACCACCACGCCCCGGCGTCCGGCCCGTTTCCAGGCGTTCAGGGCCCGGGTCTGGTGCACGTAGGGGGTCACCTCGCGCGCAAAGCCCAGGTCCAGCTTCTCAAAGGCGGCGGCGCTGTCGCGGAAGGGCACGCCGGCTTCCCGCAGGGCCTCCACCACGGCGCGGTAAGCCCGGCCCGGCGCCCGCCACGACTGGCTGCGCGCGTCCCAGAGAAAGTGGTCACGCACGGGCGCGGGCACCTCGGTCATCACGAGGGTCCCCCGGTCCAGGCGCAGCGCAGGCGTCATCCTGCGGGGCATCGTACCCGGGGGGCGGGGGCAGGTGCCGTGCGCCGGGGCGCATTTCGCGCGCCTACGGGGTGGGGGATGGGGGCGGGCCCTGGCTCGCCAGCAGCGCCGCGCCCAGGGCCTCATAGGCCCGGTCGTCGGCCGGGGGATGGGTCAGGCCTGCCCGGGCGTCGCGCAGCAGCCGTTCCAGCGGCAGGGCCGGGGTCAGCGCCGCGCCGCCCGCCAGCCGCAGCGCGTGGTCGGTGGCGTCCACGGCGGCGTTCGTGCACAGGGCCTTGGCGGCGCCCAGCAGGGGCAGGGCGTCTGGGCCCGGGGCCGCGTCCCAGCAGGCGGCCGCGTGAAACAGCAGCTCGCGCGCCGCCAGCAGCCCGGCGCCGAGGCGTCCCACGCCCTCCTGCAGGCGCGGCAGGGTGGCCAGCGGGGCGCCCAGGGCGGTGGGCACGCGCTCGTGGGCGTAGGTCGTCAGGGCGTGCAGGGCCGCGAAGCCCACGCCCAGATAGGTGGCGGCCACGGCGGTCCAGAACCACGCGCTGCTGGCCGGATGGGGCTCGGCCGGGGCCCACAGCGGGGCCGGCGCGCCCTCAAACACCACGTCGTGGCTGCCGCTGCCGCGCAGGGCCAGGGCGCCCTGCCACGTGGGCTCAAGGTGCACCCCTTCGCCCCGCAGGTCCACCCAGAAACGCCCCACGCGGCCGTCTGGCAGGGCTGAGTGCACCAGCGCCCAGTGCAGGGCCCGCGCGCCCGTGCTCCAGGTTTTGCGCCCGCTGATCCGCCAGCCTGCGCCGTCCGGCGTGGCGGCCGTGCGGGGCAGGCCCCCACGCGACGGGCTGCCCAGTTCCGGTTCGCTGGCCAGGGCATTGACGAGTTCGCCGCGCCGGCACGCCCCCGCCAGGGCCGCGAGCAGCTCGTCCGGCAGGGTGCGGCCCTGAAACGCGGCGCCCGTGACATGCCCGTGCATGGCCAGCACCAGCGCCAGACTGGCTCCCTGCTCGCCCAGGGTCAGCTGCGCCTGGGCAAAAGCGGCCAGCGAGGCCCCCAGGCCGCCCTCCGCAGGGGGCAGGGTGAGGCGGGTGTAGCCACTCCCGCGCAGCGCCTGGGCGGCGTCCGGGGTCACGTCCTGCGCGGCTTCACAGGCAGCGGTGTGCATACGGACCGCTTCGGCGGCGCGCGAGACCACGGCCTGCTGCTCCGCGCTCAGGACAGGGGCGGCCCGCCCAGCCGGTGTCATGCGGGGCCGGTGGTCCCGCCCGCCGGCCCGTCTTCGGCCGCCTGCAGCGTGAAGGTGAAGGTGCTGCCCTGCCCCGGCACCGACTGCGCCCAGATCTGCCCGCCGTGGTGTTCCAGAATCTTGCGCACGATGGCCAGCCCCATGCCGGTGCCCTCGTACTGGTCGCGCCCGTGCAGGCGCTGGAACATCTGAAAAATCCGCTCGGCGTAGTGCGGATCAAAGCCAATGCCGTTGTCGCGCACCTGAATCTGCCACTGCCCCTCGGCCGGCTGCACCTGAATCTCAATGCGCGGCGCGGCGTCCGGGCGCCGGAACTTGATCGCGTTGCCCAGCAGGTTCTGAAACAGTTGCGCCAGCTCGGAGCGCACCCCCAGCACCTGCGGCAGCGCGCCCCAGCTCACCTGCGCGCCGCTGTGCTCAATGGCGCCGTGCAGGCTGTCCAGGGCGTCTTGCAGCGGCGCGGCGAGGTCCAGCGGCGTGGGGTCTTCGCGCACCACGTTCAGGCGCGAGAACACCAGCAGGTCATCAATCAGCACCTTCATGCGCTCGGCCCCGCGCGTCACGAAGGTCAGGTACTGCCGCCCCCGGTCATCCAGGTGTTGGCCGTAGCGGCGCTCGATCAGCTCCGCAAAGCTGGCGATGGTGCGCAGTGGCTCTTGCAGGTCGTGCGACGCCACGTAGGCAAAGCGTTCCAGGTCGGCGTTGGAGCGTTCCAGTTCACGGGTCCGCTCCTGCAGCACCCGGGTGTTCTCGGCCCCTTCCAGCGTCAGGCCCACGCTGCGCATCACGGTGGCGAGCACCGCGCGGTCGGTGCTGGTCCAGTGCCGGGCGCCAAACAGCCCCACGACGATCACGCCGTGCACCCTGCCCCCCGCCTTGACCGGCAGCGAGGCGGTGGCACTGATGTGCCCCACCGTGCTGCCCAGGTTGTCGTTGCGGCGGTCGTACTCGTCCTGAAACAGCGGCTCACCGCTCTCAAAGGGAATGCGCACCGTCCGCGTGACGCTGTAGGGCAGCCCGGCGTCCACCTGCCGCTGCAATTCGGCGTTGCGCAGGTCGCCCAGCTGGGTCTTGGCCTGCCACATGTCCCCCTCGCGCTCCCAGTAGATCGAGTAGCCCTCGGGCAACAGGGACAGCATGATGGCCTGGGCGCGCGTGATCAGGGTGTAGGGGTCGGCCTCCAGGGTCAGGTTGCGCGTCAGGCCCTCAAAGGCTTCCAGGGCCTGGGTGCGGGCCTGCAGGGCGTCGCGCTGCTTTTGCAGCTGCAGCGAAACAGCCGCGCGTTCCAGGGACAGGTTGAGGCTGCGCCCTGTGGAGCGCACCACCGCCTGCCCGTGCCCCGACCACCGCTGGGTGCCCTTGAGCCCCACCGCCAGCAGCCCGGCCACCTCGTCGCCCACCACCATGGGATACAGGGCCACGGTGCCGTAGGCCTCGGTGGCGGCCACCTGCTCGCGCGCCGGGTCCCAGCCGTCCACAAACACCGGGGCGCGCGACGCCACGGCGCCCGCAAAGGCCGGGGCGTCTGCGGGCACGCCCGCCGTGATGCTGGCCACCACCGCCGGCTCAATGTCCTCGGTCCACACCTTCGCGCGCCACATCTCGCCGTCCAGTTCGTAGTAGGCGGCGCTGCACTCGGCAAAAAAGCCCCGGAACACCGTCATGGCTTCGCGCGCCAGCGTGTAAACATCGGTGCTGATTCCGGCGGCTTCGGTAAAGCGCACAAAGGCTTCGAGGGCCGCGGCCTGGGCTTCAAGTTCGTGGGTGCGGGCTTCCACGCGGTGTTCCAGCAGCCGGTGGCTGTCTTGCAGTTGCTGGTAAAGCCGGGCATTGTCCATGCCCACGGCGGCCTGGGCCGCCAGGGCCAGCACGAGTTCCTCGGCGCGCGCCGTAAAGACCCCAGGCGCCTCGTGGCCGAAAAACAGCCCGCCCATGACCTCGCCGGAACGTGACACCACCGGCACCGCAAGGTAACTGCGCACGGGCAGGTGCCCGGCCGGCATGCCGCGGTGTGGGTGGTTGTGACCGTACCGGGGATCCTTGGTGATGTCGTCTGAGCGGACGACCCCCTGGGCGTTGAAGGTGGGTGCAAAAATGTGCGTGTTGCGCGGCATGGGAAACGAGGAAAAAGCTTCGCGTGGCACGCCCGACAGCGTGTACAGCATGTAGCTTTCCTGCTGCTCGTTCATGACGTTGTAAAAAAAGGCCCCGAACTGCGCGCCGCTGAGTTCCACCCCGGCGTCGGTGACGGCCTGCACCATGCGCCCCAGGTCCAGTTCGGCGGCCACCGTCTGCCCAACGCGGTTCAGGCGCCGCAGGGTTTCGGCCTGTTCTTGCAGGCGGCCCTGGGCTTCCAGGCGCCCCAGGGCCTGCACGCACTGCTGCACCAGCGCCTGCAAAAAGGCGCGCTCCTGCGGGCCAAAGGCGCGCTCCTCGGTAAAGCTCAGGGCCAGCACGCCCCACAGGCTGCCCCCCACCTGCAGCGGCAGCGCGGCGAGGCTGCGCGTCTGCGCGGCGCGCACCCCCACCGAGCCGGGAAAGCGCCGGTCAAAGGCCTCGCCCGACACGTAGGTGGGCTGCCCGGTGCGGACCACCTCGCAGGGGGGAATGTCCAGGCTCAGTGGAAAACGGGCAAAGCGCTCCCGCAATTCGGGGGGATACCCCACCTCGCCGCGCAGTGCCAGGTGGCCGTCGCGGGTGGGCTGCACCAGGGCCGCCATGGCCGCGCCCGCCGCCGCCCGCGTGCCGCGCAGCACCACGTCCACCACCTCGTCCACCGTGCCCGCGTGGTCCAGCGCCGCCGTGATCTCCTGCAGCGCCGCCGAGCGCCGCGCCGCACTCACGTCGCGCAGCTGCACGGCGAGGTGCCCGCCGTGGGGCGCGACCTGCACCCGCACCCAGCCCCCCAGCGAGGGGTTAAAGGCGTCATAGTCCACGCGGCGGCCCTCGGCGCGGGCGCGGCGGCTTTCGCTCAGCCAGCGCGGGCTGAAGGCGTGGGCAAAATCGGCCTCCAGCGACAGCCCCAGCAGTTCGGCCGCTGGGCGGCCCACCAGGGCCCCCGCCGCGTCATTGGCGTACACAAAGCGCCCCTGTTCATCCAGCACAAACAGGGCGTCGTCGCTGGCCGCCAGCAGCGCGCCCAGCGCGGGCAGCATGTCGGGGGCGGCCGTCATTCCAGAACCTGGGGGAGAGGGGCAGCGTGAGGCAACAGAGCGTCATTCTAGGGCACAGCTGCGCTTGCGACGAGGGCACGTGGCCGTGGCGGACCCCAGGGGCCCTCCACCCAGAAACACACAGCACGCTTTCGCCCGGATGAACTGAAATCGCTCGCTGCTGCTCTTGAGCTCAACCGGGCGAAGCGCGTCCCCAACCCAGGACGCTCCACCGGGCATGGAGCCTGTGCGGCGCTCGCCTGCACAGGCGTCGCCCGAGGGGCAACGGCCTGACCCCGCCTCTCCTGCACCGGGCTGCGCCCACTGGTGTCATCCGGGCCAGCAGCGAGCGGCCCGGGTGAGCCGGCCCTCAACGTCTTCTGGTCGCGCAAAGGCAAGCGCTGCTTTAGGCTGATCAGGATGTCTGGTCTTTCTGCTCCTGTTCTGCACCCGCACCCCGGCCGAGGCCCGCAATGAGCGGCGGGCTGGTGGCCCTGCTGGACGACGTGGCGGCCATTGCCCGGTTGGCCGCCGCGTCCATTGACGATATTGGCGCGGCGGCGGCCAAGGCGGGGGTCAAAGCCGTGGGCGTGGTGGTGGACGACACCGCCGTGACCCCGCGCTACGTCACCGGCTTCCGGCCTGAACGCGAACTGCCGATCATCTGGCGCATTGCGCGCGGCTCGCTGCGCAACAAGGTGCTGTTGATTCTGCCGGTGGCGCTGCTGCTCAGCGAGGTTCTGCCCCAGGCCATCACCCCGATCCTGATGCTGGGCGGCGCCTACCTGTGCTTTGAGGGGGCCGAGAAGGTGATGGAGGCCTTCGGCGGTCACCACGACAGCGCCGCCGAATCCGAAGCCAAGCTGAGCAGCGAGGCCCATGAAAAGCAGATGGTGGCCGGGGCCATCCGCACCGACTTCATTCTGTCGGCAGAGATCATGGCCATTGCGCTGGCCGAGGTGGCCACCGAGCCGCTGTGGTCGCGCGCCCTTATTCTGCTGGTGGTGGCGCTGGTGATTACGGCGCTGGTCTACGGCGTGGTGGGCCTGATCGTCAAGATGGACGACTTCGGGCTGCGGCTGGCCGAGCGGCCTTCGGGCGGCGCGCAGGCCCTGGGCCGGGCGCTGGTGCGCGGCATGCCGGCCGTGCTGGGGGCGCTGTCCGTGATCGGCACAGCGGCGATGCTGTGGGTGGGCGGCCACATCGTGGTGGACGGCCTGGAAAAGTTTGGCCTGGGCGGCCCCGAACACTTTATCCATGATCTGGCCGTGGCCGCCGGGCACGCGGCGCCGTTTGCCGAAGGCTTCGTGGAGTGGCTGGTGGAAACCATCGGCTCTGCCGTCGTCGGGCTGGTGATTGGCAGCCTGATCGTGGCGGCGCTGCACCTGCGCCCTGGCAAGGGCAAAGCGGCCCACTAAGCAGGTGTTGGCTGGACGTCAGGGCCCGCGCCGCGCAGGGTGACGGGCGCTGTCCACAGACCGGGGAGCCGGACAAACACGCCAGAAGCCTGGGGCGCTCCTCATACGGTGTCCGGATCATCCGTCACCGCCCCTGCGCGCCGCTTCATCACCGTCCTCCCTCGCCCCCTGGCTGGGTTCATCCGTGCTGGAAGAACCGATGAACCCGAACCCTTGTCAGCCCCCTTTGTCCCGGCAGGCCCAGCCGCAGGTCAAGAAAGCGGCAAGGGCGTGAAGCCCCCTGGGCTGGCAGACTGGCCCCCATGACGCCCCTGACCTGTTCCCAGTGCGGCGCGCGCAACCGCGCCGCCCAGGTGCCCACGGGCCAGGTGCCGGTCTGCGCCCGGTGCGGCGCGGCCCTGCCCTGGCTGCATGAGGGCACCGACGACTCGCTGGACACCGACATTCAGGCCGCCGTGCCCGTGATCGTGGACTTCTGGGCGCCGTGGTGTGGGCCCTGCCGGGTCCTGGGCCCGGTGCTGGAAGAGCTTGCCCGTGAACGGGCCGGGCGGGTGCGGGTGGTCAAGGTGAATGTGGACGAGCATGGCCGCCACGCCTCGGCGCTGGGCGTGCAGGGCATTCCCACGCTGCTGCTGTACCGCCAGGGCCGCCTGGCTGGCCGCTTGGTGGGGGCCCAGCCCAAGGCGGCCCTGCTGAACTGGCTGGATCAGGCCTGAGCACGGCGGTCGCTGACCTGATGGCCCCCGGTGGGGACGAGGGCGAGTCAAGGGCCCCCCTGGCGCCCACTCCCTGGGCCGCGCTACAGCCCGAATACACCACGCTGCTGTGGGTGCACCAGATCGGTGTATTCCGGGTGACGGCGGATGTAGGCGGCGATAAACGGACACATAGGCACCACCCGTTTGCCCTGGGCCCGCACGTCGTCCAGGGCGCCGCGCGCAAGCAGGCTGCCCAGGCCCTGCCCCTCGTGGCCCTCATCGACCACCGTGTGCGGCAACATCACGGCGTCTTCGCCCGCCGGGCGGAACTCGGCGTAGCCCAGCACCTGCTGGCCCTGGCGCAGTTCGTAGCGGGCGGCTTCGTCATTGCGAATCACTTCGGGTTGGGTCTGGGTCATGGCGCCTCCGTGCGGCCCCCATGATGCCGGGCGCGGCAAGGCGCGCGCCACGTCCTGTTTCTTTACCCTGTCGCCGCGCGGGCATGGCACGATAAAGCCCATGCACGATCCCTTCTCGCCCACGCCGCTGCCCAGCCGGGCGGAACGCCGCGCGCAGGGCCGGGCGCTGCGCGCGGCGCTTCCCCGGCGTGCCCACGCCACTTTTGCGGCGCCCGGGGACCGCCCAGACACGGTGCTGGACACCCTGCGGGCTGCGGCCAGTGGGTGCCTGCCCCACCTCGTGCCGCTGCGCTACGGGCGCATGGTCGCCAGTCCCTTTGCCTTTTTCCGGGGCAGCGCCGCCCTGATGGCCGCCGATCTGGCCACCACGCCCACCACCGGCGCGCAGGTGCAGGCCAGTGGCGACGCCCACTGCGCCAACTTCGGGGCCTTTGCCACGGGCGAACGCAACCTGGTGTTCGATCTCAATGATTTTGACGAAACGCTGCGCGCCCCCTGGGAATGGGACACGCGGCGCCTGTGCGCCAGTCTGGTGCTGGCCGGGCGCGAGGCCGGGCACGGTGAGGCCGACGCCCGTTTTGCCGCCCGCAGCGCGGCGCGCGCCTACCGCCTGCACCTGCGTGCCTACGCCCAGCAGCCCCATATTGACGTGTGGTACGACCGCATTGACGCCTCTGAGGCGCTGGCCGATATGGCCGCCGACGCCCGCGCCCACGGCCGGGCCATGTTCGACAAGGCCAGCACCCGCACCCACCTGCACACCCTGAAAAAACTGGCGGTGCAGACCCCAGCTGGCTGGCGCCTGCGCGATGATCCGCCGCTGCTGGTGCACGCGGCCGACCCCCAGGCCGAGGCGATGCTGGAAGGGGTCAAGGCCTGTTACCTCGACAGCGTGGCGCCGGACCGCCGCATGTTGCTCTCGCGCTACCACCTCGCCGACTGGGCGCTGAAGGTCACCGGGGTGGGCAGCTGTGGGCGCCGTGTGCTGGTGCTGCTGCTGGCCGCCGACGGCGACGACGTGCTGTTTTTGCAGGTCAAGGAGGCCCGGCCCAGCGTGCTGGAGCCCCACGCCGGACCCAGTGTGGCCCACAACCCCGCGCACCGCATCGTGCGGGGCCAGCAGCTCATGCAGGCCGCCACCGATCCGTTTCTGGGCTGGTGTTCGGGTGGGGGGTTTGCCTACGTGCGGCAGCTGCGCGACCTCAAGGGCCGCTTTGAGCTGCACGCCGTGACGCCACGCACCCTGGAAGAAATCGCCGAACTGTGCGGCTGGGCCCTGGCGCGTGCCCACGCCCGCACCGGAGACGCGGTGGCGCTGGGCGCTTACCTGGGCGGCGGCGAGAACTTCGATGAGGCCACCGCCGCGTTCGCGGTGGCTTACGCCGATCAGGCCGAGCGCGACCACGCCGCCCTGGCCCGCGTGGTGGCCCGCGGCGACCTTGAGGTCGAAACTGGGCCTGCCTGAAGGCCGCCACCGGGCCACGGCGCGCAAGACCCAGGGACGTGATCAGCCTTCCGGCTCAGCCGTGATGGAAGGACGGGTGAACCGGACCGAAGGGGGAAGGCAAAACGGGGACGGAGAGGCGTGCAGGAAGTGAAATGGGGGGTGTGGGGCTTGGTCTTGACCCCGGCCACTGCGCCGCGTCCTTGGAACAGCAGATGGCCTTTTTGGTCAACCCCAGCTTCCCAGCGCTGAAGGGGCGCAGGGCGCGGCGGGTAGCCCATACGGGGCTTGCAGAGCCTCTTGGAAAGGGCACAGGGGTGCCTTTCCAGTGCCAGGGGCCCTCTTCTCTCGTGTTCGCTCTGCTCAATGGTACGGACAGGTTCAGCAGCCCATAGAGGACAGTCTAACCAACATGCTGTTTTTCCCCTGCCCCCTCGTGGGGGACTCGTAGAGCGGCGTAGCAGAGGGGGAAGCGAGGCGAGCAGCCCAGACGACGTTTCTTTCATAAGTCACTCGCCACGCTTGAACACCGTCCGCACCATTGGTCATACGGCTTCCGGATGATCCGTTCCAGCCCCTCCGCTGCGCTGCTTCCACTCCTCTCCGTTGCCGCTTTTTCTTCTCCCTCCGGTCGGGTGAACCCGTTGTTCCACAACGGATGAACCGGAAGCCTGATCAGCTGTTCGGTGGGTCGGTCGGCTCCAGAGCGCCACCTGTAAAGCGCTTGGTCAGCCAGCGGTCAAAGCGCGCCAGATTTTCTGCCTGCCGCTCGTAGGCCCCCTGAATGGCGCGCAGGCGGCTTTGCAGGGCCTGCAGGCGCTCGTCATCGATGGGGACATCGGCCCGGGTCCAATCGTGGCGGTAAGCGCCCGTCACGTCGTGGGTGGCGCGGCGCAGGGTCACCATGTCGCGCGCCTCTTCCAGGGTCATGCCCAGCGCGCGCAGGTCCAGCAGGTCACGCAGCAGGCGCAGGGCGTAGGGCCCATACAGCGAGCGCCCAGACGCCGTGACCTGATCGGGCGCCAGCAGGCCCAGTTCGGCGTAGTGCATCACCGTGCGCCGGGTCACGCCTGCGGCGCGCGCCAGCTCGGCGGTGGTGTAAAAGGGCGGGGTCGTCACGGCACGATCACCACTTTGCCCGTCACCCGCCGCTCCAGCAAGTCGCGCAGGGCCTGCGGGCCAGCGTCCAGCGCGTAGCGGGCGCTGATCAGCGGGCGCACAGCGCCGCTTTCAATCCAGGCCAGCAGCCGCGCCAGATGGGCGGCGTTCCCGGCTGGGTCACGCCGGGCGTACTCGCCCCAGAACACCCCCACCACGCTGGCGCCCTTGAGCAGCGGCAGGTTCAGGGGCAGGCGCGGAATCTCGCCGCCTGCAAAGCCCACCACCAGATACCGCCCGCCCCAGCCCAGGGCCCGGAACGCTGTTTCGGCCCCCGGGCCACCCACAGGGTCCAGCACCACATCCACCCCTGCGGCGCCGCACAGGTGCTTGAGGGCCTCTTTTACATCGGCCGTCTGGGTGTTGACCGTCTCGTCGGCGCCGTGGGCCCGGGCGATGGCCAGGCGCGCCTCGCTGCTCGCCGCCGCAATCACCCGCGCGCCCAGCGCCTTGCCAATCATCACGGCGGCCAGCCCCACGCCACCCGCCGCGCCCAGCACCAGCAGCGTCTCGCCGGCCCTGAGTGCGGCGCGGTCCACCAGCGCGTGCATCGCGGTGCCGTAGGCCAGCGGCAGGGCGGCGGCTATCTCAAAGGGCAGGGCCTCGGGCAGGGGGAAGACAGCGGCGGCCGGGGCATTCAGGTGGGTGGCAAAAGCGCCCAGGCCGGTAAATGCCGCCACGCGCTGACCGGGGTGCAGGCCCCGCACGCCCTCGCCCACAGCCAGCACCTCGCCCGCCGCTTCGGCGCCGGGCGTAAAGGGCAGCGGTGGGCGCACCTGGTAGAGCCCCTGCACCATCAGGGCGTCGGGGTAATTCACGCCGGCGGCGCGCACCGCCAGCGTCACCTCGCCGGGGCCAGGCCGGGGATCGGGGCGCTCGTGGACGGTCAGGGCTTCAGGCGGGGCAAAGGCGGTGCAGATTAGGGCGCGCATGGGCATACCTCCGGGGTGGGTTTTATCTTAACGCAGGCGTTCATAATGCACGTTGACGGACATCACCGCTGCCCCCAAAGGAGACTTGTCATGCCCCCCGTGCTCAACCGCCGCGACCTGCAGTTTCAGTTGTTCGAGGTGCTCGACACCGCCGCCCTGCCCGCCCGCCCCCGCTTTGCCAGCCAGACCCGCGCCGATTATGAGGCGGTGCTGGCCCTGGCCGCCGAGGTGGCCGAACGTTTTTTTGCCCCCCATGCCCGCGAGGCCGACGAACACGAGCCCGTGGTGCGTGAGGGCCGGGTGGTGCTGCCCGCGGCCGCGGCGCGCGCCATGCAGGCGTTTCGCGAGGCGGGCTTTTTCAGCGCCCACCACGACGAAGAGTTCGGCGGGCTGGCCCTGCCCTGGGTGGTCACGCAGGCGGCCATGGCCCACTTCCAGGCCGCCAACCTCGCCTGGAGCGGCTACCCCTTCCTGACCATCGGCAACGCCAACCTGCAGCGGCAGTTCGCCTCGCCGGAGCAGCAGCGCCGGTACCTTCAGCCGCTGCTG
Organism: Deinococcus multiflagellatus; assembly: GCF_020166415.1. Classification (NCBI taxonomy): domain Bacteria; kingdom Thermotogati; phylum Deinococcota; class Deinococci; order Deinococcales; family Deinococcaceae; genus Deinococcus; species Deinococcus multiflagellatus. The sequence continues at coordinate 19,966 of NZ_JAIQXV010000028.1, read as the reverse complement.
GAGGGGCGCTGGTTTGGCACCATGGCCCTGTCCGAGCCGCAGGCGGGCTCCGGGCTGGCCGATATCGCCACCACCGCCACCCCCCGGGGCGACGGCACCTACGCCATCCACGGCACCAAGATGTGGATTTCCGGCGGCGAGCACGAACTCACCGAGAACATCGTGCATCTGGTGCTGGCCCGTGTGGCTGGGGGCGAGGCGGGCGTGCGCGGCATCAGCCTGTTTCTGGTGCCGCGCTACCGCCTGAACCCCGACGGGTCCCCAGGCGACAGCAACCATGTGGTGCTGGCGGGCCTGAACCACAAGATGGGCTACCGCGGGACCGTGAACACCCTGCTGAATTTTGGCGAGGGCGGGGAAACGGTGGGTGAGCTGGTGGGGCAGCCGGGGCAGGGGCTGGCGCAGATGTTTCACATGATGAACGAGGCGCGCATTGGCGTGGGGCTGGGCGCCGTGATGCTCGGCACGGCGGGCTACCTGCACAGCCTCGCCTACGCCCGCGAACGCCGCCAGGGCCGCCGCCCCGGCCAGCGTGATCCCCTCTCGCCGCCTGTGCCCATCATTGAACACGCCGACGTGCGCCGCATGCTGCTGCGCCAGAAAGCGGTTGTGGAAGGCGGGCTGGCCCTGGCGCTTTACGCCTGCGCCCTGGTGGATGACCTGCACACCGGCCCAGAGGCGGGGCGTTCAGACACCGCCCTCCTGCTGGACCTGCTGACCCCCATCGTGAAAAGCTGGCCCAGCCGCCACGTGCAGGACGCCCTGAGTGAAGCCATTCAGGTGATGGGCGGGGCCGGCTACACCCGCGACTTTCCCGTCGAAATGTACTACCGCGACAACCGCCTGAACCCCATCCACGAAGGCACCGAGGGCATCCAGGGGGCAGACCTGCTGGGGCGCAAGCTCACGCAGGCAGGTGGGCGGGGGTTCGCCGTGTTCCAGGCGCGTCTGACCGCCGATCTGGCGGCCAGTGAAAGCCTGGAGGGCCTGGACGAGATCCGCAGCGGCGTGCGCGGGGTCCTGGCCGCTGGGGGGGAAGCCCTGCAGGGCCTGCTGCGCCGCGCCGCTGAACTGGGCCCAGAACGCACGCTGGCCGGAGGCCACAGCGCCCTGCAACTGTTGGGCGGCGCCGTGGTGGGCTGGATGTGGCTGCGGCAGGGCGCGGCAGCGGCGCGCGCCCTGGCCGGGGCGACGGGTGAAGAGGCCGACTTTTACCGGGGCAAGCTGCAGGCCGCCCGTTTCTTTGCACTCCATGAACTGCCGGCCCTGCGCGTGCACATCGATCTTCTAAACGCTGCAGACCCCACTGCCCTAGACATGTCGCCCAACTGGTTCTGACCACCTGTGCGGCCCCCGGCAGCCGTGTAGGGTAGGGTGGGCCCACACGACAACTTCAGCTGCGCCTGTGACCGGTTTCACCCCGGCATGGGGTCTGAAGTCGCGTGCTGGCGCGCCCCCCGCGCCCGGAGGTGACATGACGAATGCCCGTTTGACCGTCCTGATCCCGGTGTTGCTGCTGGCTGCCTGCAGCGCGCCCTCCTCGCCCGCCGTGGCCCAGACGGACCCCGCCCGCCTCGGCGCGCAGTCGGTGCTGACGTGGCAGGCGCTGCGGCAGGGTGACAGTGGCCGCGACGTGGTGACCCTGCAGTACCTGCTGCGCCACCGCGGCCAGACCCTGAGTGTGGACGGTTCGTTTGGCCCCGGCACCGACACGGCCGTGCGCAACTTCCAGGGCGCCAACGGCCTGGTGGTGGACGGCATCGTGGGCGGCAACACCTGGGAAAAACTGATCGTCACCGTGCGTCAGGGCGACAACAACAACGCCGTGCGCGCCGTTCAGGACCAGTTGCGCAGCGGCTACGGGTACAGCAGTGTAACCGTGGACGGCGTTTTCGGGTCGGGCACCAACACGGCGGTGCGTGATTTCCAGACCAAACGTGGCCTCAGCGCGGATGGCGTGGTGGGCCTGAACACGTGGCACGCCCTGGTCACCGGTAGTTCCACCGGAGGCTCCGGTACCACCGCCAGCCTCGCGCAGCAGATTCTGAACAACGGGCGCATCACGCTGGGCACCAGCAGTTCCACGGCGGGCGGCAATCCCCGGCAGAATATTGTGGACACAGCGGCCGGCCGCCTCGCCACGCGCGGCTGCGCCAGCAACGCCAACTGCGGCCTGACCGTGGCGCTCAAACGCTCCATGCTGCAGGGCCTGGCGAACCTGGGGGCCAACAACTCGCTGTACATCACCTCCATTGCGGGCGGCGTGCATTCCACCTACTCGGACCACTACGCCGGGCTGGCCCTTGATATCGGGGTGTGGAATGGAGTCAGCCTGAGTACGCCCAACAGTGCCCACACGGCGGCGCGCAACGCCTGCATTGCGATGGGCAGCGATCCTTCGCAGACCTTCAACGCCTACTACGACCCGCCCGGTGGCCACAGCAACCACGTCCACTGTGCCTGGAACTGAGGGGGCGCCGTGACCACACACAACACCTTCAGCCGGCGTGACGTGCTGCGCCTGGGAGCCCTGCTGGGTGGGGGCGCCTTCCTGAGCAGCTGCGGCCTGAACGTGACGCATCCCGCGCTGCCCGCCGCGCCGCTCAACGAGCTGGCACTGACCCAGCCGTCGGTGGCGGGCGCCGCGGTCTGGGGCGCGCAGGCGCCCAAATCGCCCATTGTGCTGCTGGCCGCCCGGCCCACGCGCATTCTGGTGCACCACACCGACAGCGCCAATACCGCTGATCTGTCGCGCACCCAGGCCTACAGCCTGGCGCGCAGCATTCAGGAAAGCCACTTCTCGCGCGGCTGGATTGACTCTGGGCAGCAGTTCACCATCAGCCGGGGCGGCTACGTCATGGAAGGCCGCCACCGCAGCCTGGAAGCCGCCCAGGGTGGACAGCAGCATGTGCAGGGGGCCCACTGTGACGGCTTTAACGATGTCTCTGTGGGAATTGAGAACGAGGGCAACTACATGACGGTGGCGCCCCCAGGCGGGCAGTACAGCGCCCTGGTGGCCATGTGCGCGTGGCTGTGCCAGCAGTACGGCATTCCCGCCACTGAACTGTACGGGCATCGGGATTTCAACAACACCGACTGCCCCGGCGACGTGCTGTACGCCAAACTGCCGCAGCTGCGTGCCGATGTGGCCGCCCGGCTGGGGGTCACGCTGCGCATCTGGCCCACCACCCGCGCGCCCATGACCGGCGAGCGCGTGCGCAATGCCCAGCGGCTGCTGATCGCGGCGGGCCAGAGCCTCACGGCCGACGGCAGTTACGGCAGTGGCACCGCCAGCGCTGTGCGCGCCTTTCAGCAGGGCGCAGGCCTGACGCCAGACGGCGTGATTGGCTCGGTCACCTGGGAACGCCTGATCCGCACGGTGCGCCGAGGCGACAGTGGCCCGGCGGTGCAGGCCGCCCAGGGCCAACTGGCCGCGCGCGGCTACAGTGTGGCCGCCGACGGGCTCTTCGGGGCAGGAACCGAAACAGCCGTGCGCAGTTTCCAGAGCAGCCGCGGCCTGAGTGCCGACGGGGTGGTGGGCCCCAACACCTGGCACGCCCTGGAGAGTTAGGGCCCAGGGAACCGTCATCTGCCTGCCGGGCCGCTGGCCGACAGCGTCTGAAAAAGGCCGTCCTCTTCGACGGCCTTTTCTCAGTCAGATGGACCCAGCGAGTGGCCTGGAAACTGGGATAGGGCTTCCAGGCGGTGCGAGACCTCAGCGCCTTTAACGGTTGCTGCCTATGGGCGGCCCGGACCAGGCGTGGCCTGGGCCAGATGTTCAGACACATAAGAAAGGCAGGCGCCGCCTGCCTTGTCTTCTGGTAAGAACCTCAAAGGTGCTCTTGAGAGCAGCCCAGCGAAGCGGGTCTCAAACCCAGGACGTTGCACTGGGCAGGGCGGCGTCCTCAGCTGGGCTTGTAGCCGCAGGTGAGCCCGTTCAGGTAAATCGCGTCGCGGTGCTGGCGCTGTCCGTTGCCATTCTGGTGCTCATGGGCGAGGTGGGCGTCCAGCGCGGCCTGCGAGATGCTGACCACCACGTACGCATTGTTGTCCACGGCGCTCGTCGCGTGGCAGACCAGCACCTTGTTGTCGTGGCCCTCATAGGAGCCGCCGTTCCCGCGCAGGTAGCCGGGCAGCACCTCCTTGACCACCACGCCTGAAGGCAGGGTCACGGGATCATTGGCCTGGGCACCGGCCAGTGGCCCAGCAGCCAGCAGCGTCAACAGCAGAGCAACTCGTCTCATACAACCTCCTGGTGCAGATGGTGTAGACACCCACACGGCCTGGGTCAAAGTGTAAGGTTTTTCACGGCTCGCCAACAGCCACCCGTTGGGGTTGTTCGCTTGGCCGTTGGTTGGGCGCAGAGGCTGCGGAACAGATCAGCATTCAATGGTGACCTTCAACACGGTATAAAGCTGTCTAGACATATGGCTTTCATGCAAGAGGGGGAAATGGGACGCGTTCATTGACCTTCTCCAGAGCGCGCTCTAAGATTCCCTTCACGAGCTACATCTCAATTTCATCTGCACTCGTTGTCTCCGAACGAACGGTTGTTTCACGTTTCACTCCGGTTGTCTCGTGGGGTTGACCGTTCTCCGCCTCCTCTCTTCGTAAGGAGTCACTTTCACCCATGGCCCTGAAACCTCTGTCTATCGGTTCCGCCTTCGTGCTTGGCACCCTTCTGATCGGCTGCAACCCGCCCACGGCACCTACGGCTGATACCACTGCCCCCACCATTACCCTGACGGCTGCGCCCAACCCTGTGACGGCTGCTGGGACCACCACGCTGAAGGCTGACGCCAAGGACAATGTGGGCGTCACCAAGGTGGAGTTCTTTGAGGGCAGCACCAAGCTGGGCGAAGACACCACCGCGCCCTACGAGCTGAACGTGAGCCTGAATGCGGTGCAAAACGGCAAGAAGACCTACACCGCCACCGCCTACGACGCTGCAGGCAACAAGACCAGCGCCAGCACCGACGTGACCGTGGCCATTACGGCTGCCACTGCGCCCCTGCGCGGCACCGTGGTGGACCAGAACATCGGCGCGCCTGTGGCGGGCAGCGTGATTACCGTTATGCAGGGCAATACCACCCTGGGCACCGTGACCACCGATGCCAACGGCCAGTTCACCCTGACCGGCCTGAGCGCCGGCACCTACGACCTCAAGGCCCGCAAGGCCGGCATGGCGGGGTCGGACCTGTACGGCGTCGTGGTGGGCACCGACACCCCCAGCGTGCAGCTGGTGCAGCGCCCGGCCTTCGATACGGCCGTCAGCCCCGAGCCCGCCAAGATCAGCTTCACGCGTGCCGACGGCAGCCCGCTGGCCGGGGCGACCTTCACGAACAGCGTGGACTTCAAGCTCGTCACGAACGCCGACTACACCGGCCCCATCCGCATCATGTATGCCCAGCTGGGCCGTACCCCGGGTTCGGGCGCCATCACGGCGTCCTCCACCGCCAACAACTGGAACTTTGCGCCGCCCCAGGACAAGCAGGGCGTCATTGATACGGGCGCGGTCACAGTGCCCAGCGCCGCGTCCCCCAACTTCATCGCGGGCTTTGGCAGCGCCGCGGGCGAGACGGTCTACCTGCAGATCATGGTGGTGGACTTCAACTACAACTACTCGCGCTACATCGTGCCGATCAAGCTGATCAACACGAACGCCAACCAGAATGTGACCGTGGCCGCCCCAACCGCCGCCACTGCCACGGCCTTCACCCTGAAACAGGAAGGCTCGTGGACCACCCCCTACGACGCCCCCAGCCCCGACGCGGCGCCGAGCGGCTCGGGCGTGTTTGTGGAACTGCGTTGGTGCTACACCAACACGGCGGCCGTGCCCTTCGCGTTTGACATCGAGCGCTCGGACAACGGCACAACCTTTACCAAAGTGGGCACGGTGGGCGGCGGCGCCAACGCGGCCTGCAGCGCCACCAACCAGGCGGCCCGGCCCTTCAACTTCCGCGACACCAGCGCAGACCTGATGGTCGGCAAGACCTTCACCTACCGTGTGGTGGCCCGCGGCGCCAATACCGTGGCCAGCAACACCACCCAGACCACGCCGCTGGCGCAGTTCACCCCCACCCTGGTGGCGCCCGCCGATGAAAGCACCGGCGTGAGCCTGAACCCCACCTTCGTGCTGGGCCAGAACCAGACGGCCATCGGCGCCGACGGCGCGGCTTACAACCTGCGCCTGCGCGACCTGATGACGCTCAACGGCTACAACCTGCCCGGCGCCGCCAGCAACGCCCTGATCCGCGTGGAAGAAGGCACGGGCCCCACGGGCAACGGCATCGCTGTGGGCCAGAGCGCCGTGTTCACCAGCGCCGGTGCAGTCCTGGGCGCGCCGGCCAGCGCCGCCAACGTGCTGACCGATACCAGCGGCAAGTTCGGTGCGGCGAAGAACTCGGCACCTGTTGATACGGCGGCCCACACGGTGAGCCTGCCCCTGAACGTGCTGGGTGTCCCGGCCCTTCAGCCCCTGCGCCCCTACAAGTGGGAAATGCAGTCGGGCTTCGCCTACAAGTACGCACCCAGTGAGGGCAACCGCATCTCGGCGTACTCGGTGTACACCTGGCCCGCCAGCACCGACGCGCCCATCCTGCAGACCCGTCCCGTCAACATGAACTGGGACTTCATCACGGGCGAGAAGTAAGCGCCCCCACCTGGGGCCCCGCCACGGGCCCCCCAGGTTCACTCTTCTGTTTTCCTCTGCGGCCCTTTTTTCTTCACAGTGAGGCTTCAATAATGCGCAAGAACCTTCCGCTGACCCTGGGCGTGCTCGGTCTGACCGCCATGCTCGCCGCCTGCTCCAACCAGTCTGCCCCCGTGGCCACCGCTCCTGCCGCCGCTGAGCAGCAGCTTGCCCGCATCGGCAACCTGCAGTACGTGCAGAACGAAGTGGTGGTGGGCTATGACACCGAAGCTGGCCTGAGCGCCGCCGTCAAGGCCATGGGCGGTGAACTGGTCCGCACCATCCCCGAAATCAAGACCGCACTGGTTCGCGTCTCTGGCGACGCCATGAAGCTCACCAGCCGCGCCAAAGTGGACGGCGTGCGGTACGCCAGCGTGAACCCTGTGGTGATCCCCGACCGCGGGGCGCCCACCATCACCAACAGCAGCCTGGCCCCCCAGGCCGCCAACGCGGACCAGGTGTTCGACGTGCTGCCCCAGTACGCGCTGGACCCCCGGCACCTGAACGCCAAGGCCGCCTGGGACAAGGGTCTGACCGGTAAGGGCGTGCTGGTGGCCGTGATTGACGACCCGGGCGACGTGACGCACCCCGACCTGGCGCCCAACTGGGCGGGCAAGGCCTTCGATCCCCGCCAGAACAAGGTTTACACCGACGGTCAGGCGTGGAAGGACTACTTCAAGAAGCCCGAGAACTCGCACGGCACCTTCGTGGCCTCCAGCATTGTGGCGGCCAAGAACGGCAAGGGCATTGTGGGCCTGGCGTACGAAGCCAAGTGGATGCCGGTCGTGATGTTCAACCCCGGTGGCTACTCCAGCTTCGAGATCGCGCTGGGCGCCGTGTGGGCCACCAACAACGGGGCGCGCGCCATCAACAACTCCTGGGGCGGCGGCCTGAGCTTCGGTCCGGTCAAGGATGCCTTCGACTACGCCATGGCCAACGGCACCACTGTCGTGGCTTCCATGGGCAACTCCTACCACGACGAGTTCCAGTACCCGGCCGCCCTGCCCGGTCTGATCGCTTCCGGCGCGCTGGACGCGAGCAACCGCAAGGTCACCTTCAGCACCAGCGGCCGTCACATCTCCACGGCGGCCCCCGGCCAGGACACCATGCTGGTCAACCCCACCTGGCAGGACACCAACCCGGAAGGCGGGTACGCCCTGATCTCGGGGACCTCGTTCTCCTCGCCGTACACCACGGCGGTGGCTGCACTGATTCTGCAGAAGTGCCCCGCTGCCACCCCCTACCAGGTGCGCCGCGTGATGGAAATGAACGCGGACGGCAGCATCGGGACCAACCCCAACGGCTTTGACCGTGAAACCGGCTGGGGCCGCCTGGACGCGGGCAAGATCGCCCAGAACCTCACCGACTGCGCCGCGCTGCCGGCCAAGGGCGCCAACGTGCTGATTGATGTGGACTACATCAGCAACTCCAACGGCGTGCAGACCGGTATCCTGGGTGACGTGATCCTGCGCGGTCAGGGCATGCGCGCCGGGGCCAGTGACGACCCCACCCCGCTGTACCTGAGCCCCACCGACAACAACGGCCAGGCCCGCTTCAGCGAAATTGCCCCTGGCACCTACGACATCTACGTGGCTGGCCCCGACCTGAGCACCACCGGTGGCAAGACCGAGGACCGCGGCACCTTCATTGGGACCCTGACCGCCACCAGCGGCTCGACCTACTACCGCCCCGACGAGAAGCGCGTGATCGTGCCTGCCGGCGTGGTGAACCTCAACCCCACCGATCCTTACGAGCCCAACGATGACATGGCCAGCGCCAAGACCATCGCCTACGGCCAGACCACCCAGACGGCCTACATCTACGGCAAGCCCCGCGACTTTGACTACTTCAAGTTCACGGGCGCAAGCGGCGATCAGATCAAGGCGGAGATGCTCGCGGCGGCGCAGCTGGGCGGCCAGCTGGATTCCTTCCTGTCCCTCGTCGACAGCACCGGCAAGGTGCTGGCCACCAACGATGACCGCGGCACCCCCCGCATCGACAGCGACTCGGAAATCACCTTCACGCTGCCGGCCGCTGGCACCTACTACCTCGTGGCCACCAGCTACGAAATTGCCAGCAGCGCCACCACCACCGACGACAGCCCCTTCAACAAGTACCAGCTGAAGCTGTCCAAGACCAACTAACCCCAGCACTGAGCCCCGCTTGGTTCACGAAGGCCCCGAACTATCGGGGCCTTTGGTCTGTTCGGGGGGTGAAGACTGGCAGACGTGACCCTTCTGCCAACGTCAGAAGGCTTCAGGTCAAGCAGGGGGTGTTTTAAGGATGCTGCTACCAAGCGAAGAGTGAAGGGATTCACGAATCGTGCTGCGGCAGCGTCTTGGCACAATGGGTGCCTATGAGGCCTCGCGCGAGCAGTGAAACAGAGACCCGCGCTGAGGTCTTCCAAACAGCACTTTTCTGCGTCCTCGGGGTGCCTTAAGCGTTGGAACAGGCCGGCCCGCTTCCGGGCCTGGCGCTGTGTCAACCGGCGGTGCCCGGCCTGTCAGATTCGGGGAAGCCGCGAGCCGTTAAGCTGCGCTTCATCCTATGACAACGCCTGAGACGAGCTGCTCCACGCCGGCCCCGGTGTCCACGCCCACCCGTGTCTACGAACCCCCGCGCCTGGAGCCCCTGGGCCGGTGGGAAGTGACTACTCTGGCCCAGAGCGTGCCCATCGGTCCTGGCCCCGGTCGCCTGCCGCTGCCGGGTGTTGGCACCGAAGACACCACCTTCTAGCCGCTTCCCTGACGACCCCCCTTCTAAGGAGCCCCCCATGCGCCGCACCCTGTCCGCTGCCCTGCTGCTCACCGCCGTGCTTACCGCCTGCGGTCAGCCCAACGCGACCGTGCAGCCCCCGGTCCCCGCCCCCGTCGCCACCACTCCGACGGCCCCATCCCGCTCGCTGGGCCGCATGGAAGTCACCTTCAGCGGCGTGGGCACCCTGTTCTACGCCACCAGTGTGCGGCCCGTGGATGGTGGCCTGAGTGGTCAGGCGCTGACCGTGCAACCAGCTGGCCTGCAACTGCGCTTCAATTCCAAGGGCAGCTTCGATGTGGGCATGGCCGGGACAGGCACCCGGTACCTGTACGCCACCTACGACGTGCGCAACGCGACGGCCGATGGGGTCACCGCGTTCCCAAGAGCACGGAGCAACCTGACGTTTATGGCCGTGGACGCCAGCACCCCGGCCACGATTGCCGGTTCCGCCGTGCGCAACCTCAAGCGCCTTGACGGGTCGCCCGCTGACCCCACCCTGGTAACCCGGATTCTGCCCGTGCACGGCATGATGCAGGGGAATGGCCAGCCTGAGGTGAACCCCAATCAGGCGGACTTTATGGCGTTCACCGAAGCCGAGGCCAGCAGTCTGGGCCTGCCAAGTGGTGTGAGGGGGGTGCTGCCGTACGGCTACGTGGTGCGCAGCAAGGTCAGCACGGCCAACCGCACCCTGGCGGCGAACCCAGCCCCAGATCAGTTCGACGGGCAAATCACCTTCGCAGTCAAATTGCCGCTGCAGGCCGACCCACAGCATGATCCATACACCTTCTCGCTGGTCTTCGAGATCGTGGAAGACACCCAGACCCGGGTGGCCAAAACCGCGGAAGAGACCAAGGCGGCCGCGCAGAGTCGGGCCGCGGCGCTCGCTGCAACCCAGGTGGATGCCGACACGATATGCAAGGTGCGGGTCACCGGCACGGCGGGCAGTCCCACCAGCACGCTGACGGGGCTGGGGATCTCGGCCGCCGCGCCGGGGGCCCTGGATGCCTGCTTTGGGAGTGGTGGGAAGGTCTTCACCCCGAGCTCCGGCGGAGACGTCGCCGTCGCCCTGCAGGTGCAGCCTGATGGCAAGCTCGTGGTGGCAGGGTCGACGGGCGATCCACGTGCCGCGACGGGGCTTGACAGCTTCCTGATGCGGTACAACGCGGACGGCACGCTAGACGCCACATTCGGCAGTGGGGGCAAGGTCATCACGGCGGCGGGCCCAACCAACAGCCATGATTTTCCCAACGCCCTGCAGATGCAACCCGACGGCAAGTTGGTGGTGGCGGGGTACACCACCAATTCGGGCGGCGCAACGGGCGATGACAGCTTCCTGGTGCGGTACAACGCGGACGGTTCGCTGGACCCGACCTTTGGCAGTGGTGGGAAGGTCATCGCCTCTGTGGGGGGCACCAGCAGCCATGACTCAGCCAACGCTCTTCAGGTGCAATCCGACGGCAAGCTGGTCGTCGCGGGATACACCACCAACGTAGGTGGCACGACGGGCCAGGACGTCTTCCTGGCTCAGTACAACGCGGACGGCACGCCGGACGCCACCTTTGGCAGTGGGGGCAAGGTCATCACGGCGGTGGGCCCGACCAGCAGCAGTGACTCAGCCTACGCCCTTCAGGTGCTCCCTGACGGCAAGCTGGTCGTCGCGGGGAACACCGCCAATCAGGGCGGCACAACGGGCAATGACGTCGCCCTGGCGCGGTACAACGCGGACGGATCGCTGGACCCGACCTTTGGCAGCGGTGGGAAGGTCATCACCCCCGTGGGGGGTACCAGCAGCCAGGACTATGTCTTTGCCCTCCAGGTGCAATCCGACGGCAAACTGGTCATCGCGGGGTACACCACCAATGTGGGTGGCACAACGGGCAATGACAGCCTCCTGGTGCGGTACAACACGGACGGCTCGCTGGACCCGACCTTTGGCAGCGGTGGGAAGGTCATCACGGCGGTGGGCCCAACCAACAGCACGGACGATATCAGGGCCCTCCAGGTGCAATCCGACGGCAAACTGGTCATCGCGGGCCGCACCACCAATGTGGGCGGCACAACAACCAATGACATCGTCCTGGTGCGGTACAACGCGGACGGCACGCTGGACCCGACCTTTGGCAGCGGTGGGAAGGTCATCACCTCTGTGGGGGGCTCGACCGACAGCATGGACTATGCCAACGCCCTGCAGGTGCAACCCGACGGCAAGCTGGTCGTCGCGGGGCACACCGCCATTACCGGCAGCGGGGTGGGCAATGTCGTCGCCCTGGTGCGCGTTCAGCCGTAACTGCCTCTCCCTCTGGGGCCCTGGGGCCAGCCATGAAGGGGATGCGTACGGAAAGCAGCGCTGTGCTGCCACTGACGGACACGGACCCCCGGTCAAACCGCCGGGGATCAGCCCAGGAACTAACCCTGAAAGCCGGCGTGCCCAGTTGACGTCCCTTCTCCCCCCGGCCTGCCACCTGTCAGGTCGGATCTGAATTCCAGCGGGACACGGTCAAGCCGTGAGCGGGAAATTCTGGTGTAATGCTCGCGGCACCCCGACCTGCAAATCGGCTTTATGACCAGACCAGCCGCCCCAGTGGGAGGTGTTTTAAGGAAGCTGCTACGAAACGTAAAGTGGCGAATTTCCTCTGTAGGACGCGACAAGCGATGATTCAGCTCGAAAGTTGGAAGTGCCGAATATGACGAGAGCGCTGGCACTTCGGGCCTAGCAAGCCACTTTCTACCTGGTCTGCCTCTAGAAATGCCCAGGCGGCACCTGAAGAAAGTGCCGACACTGCCTGGAATAGGTACTTTTTCAGGTCCTTGCTTGTGAAAACATTTCACTTTGCACTTGGTAGCAGCTTCCTTAAAACACCCCCAAGCAGGGCGGCGCTCCCCTTCTGAGGAGCGCCGCCCTGCTGCGTGACCGCTTAGCCCGCTCGCGCCAACCGCTGCGCAATCAGACCGGGGGCGTGTTCTGCGGCCACGCGCACCAGAATGCCCATCTTGTGCGGGTTCGCTTCCAGATCAATGCGCAGACCCAGGTCGGCGGCGGCCTCGCTGCAGGCCGGGCCGATGCTCACCACCACCAGCCGGGCGAGCCCCGCGCGCGCCTCAGCCAGCAGGCCCAGTTTCTCGGCGTATTTCAGGAAATGCAGCAGCTGGGTCCCACTGGACAGGAGCAGGATGTCTGGGCCGCCCAGCACCACATCCCGCACCGCGCGGGCCAGCGGGCCGGTGTCCTGCGGAAAGGCGCAGCGGTACACCGGAATGCTGGTCACGCGAATGCCCGCCTCGCCCAGTTCCCGCCGCATGGCCAGGGGCAGGGCCTCGCCGTATTCCAGCACCACCGCGTGCTGCCCGCGCGTCAGGGTGGCCAGCAGGTGCTCGGTGACTTCATGCCACGTGCAGGGCTTGGGCACCAGGAGGCTGGGCAACCCAAACGCCTTGAGTGCCTGCGCGGGTTTGCTGCCCCGGGCAATCAGGGGCAGGTTTCGCAGGGCGTCCAGATGTTTCGGGTCCCGGGCGGCCAGTTCCTTGAGGAACATGCGGGTGCCCACGCCGGTCAGGCAGGCCACCGCGTGAATGTCACCGGCGTTCAGGTCCCGCTCAAAGGCGGTCAGGGGGCCACTCAGGTCCAGTTTGACTTCCCGCATGCTGGGCGCCACCTGCGGCGTGCCGCCGTACTTGCGGATCAGGGCTTCCATTTCTTCGCTGCGGCGGGATTCCAGACTCAGGACGTTCAGATGGGCGAACCAATCCATACGTCACCTCCTTCAAGGCGGGTGGCATACACAGGCAGGCGCACGCCTGGGTCGTCCAGGCTCTGCCCTGTGGCCAGATCGAAGCGGTGTTTCAGCAGCGGAGACGCGACGGTGTAACGCAGGGCCCCGCCCTGCACATCGCTGCCGGTCAGCCCGCGCGACAAGACGTTGGCGCCCGTGAACGGATCGCGGTTGGCGGTGGCGTACAGGGCGCCTGCCACCCGGAAGACCGCCACCTGCACGCCGCCAACCAGGGCGCAGACACCGCTGCCGGGCAGAATGTCGCTGACAGAGCACACGCGCGTCCAGGGCAGTGGGGGAGAAGGCAAGAAGGTCATGGGCGCTCCTTGGGCCAACGGTGAGCGTTGATGGTCAACGTGGCGTCAGTGGAACCGGGCATCAGTCACCCCCGTGCAGGGGCAGTTGGGGCAACCCGCTCAGGATGTCGGGCAGCTCGGCTGGGCGGATCTGGCCGCGTTCATCCACCCACACCACCCCGTCGTCCCGCTCTTCGGCGTTGACGAAAGTGCGGAAGCGGGCGCGCACCCCAGGATCAGCCAGGGCCGCAGCCCACTCGTCCTGATACGAGGCAATGTGGCGGGCCATGTCGGCTTCCAGTTCGGCGCACAGCCCCAGGTGGTCATCCACAATCACGCGGCGCAGGTACGCCAGGCCGCCGTCCAGCCCCTCCAGCCACGCCGAGGTGCGCTGCAGGCGGTCTGCCGTGCGGACGTAGAACATCAGGTACCGGTCGAGGAGCCGCACCACCTCGTCCTCGCTGAGCCCTTCGGCCAGCAGCAGGGCATGTTTGGGGGTCACGCCGCCGTTGCCGCCCACGTACACGTTCCAGCCATGTTCCGTGGCAATCAGGCCAAAGTCCTTGCTGCGCGCCTCGGCGCATTCGCGCGTGCAGCCAGAGACCCCACTTTTCAGTTTGTGCGGGCTGCGCAACCCCCGGTAGCGCAGTTCCAGCCGCACCGCCAGCCCGGTCGAGTCCTGCACGCCGTAGCGGCACCACGCCGACCCCACACAGCTTTTCACGGTGCGCAGGCTCTTGCCGTAGGCGTGCCCGCTCTCAAAGCCCGCCGCAATCAGGTCCTCCCAGATCAGGGGCAGGTCGTCGCGGTGTGCGCCCAGCAGGTCAATGCGCTGCCCGCCGGTCAGCTTGCAGTACAGGCCGTACTTCTGGGCCACCGCGCCGATGGCCATCAGGCCGGCGGGGGTGATTTCCCCGCCCGGCACCCGCGGCACCACGGAGTACGTGCCGTTCTTCTGAATGTTCGCCAGAAAAGCGTCGTTCGTGTCCTGCACGGCAGCGTGAGCGGGGCTGACCACCAGTTCGCCGTGCAGGCTGGCCAGAATGGAGGCCACGGCCGGCTTGCAGATTTCGCAGCCGTGCCCGCTGCCGTGGGCGGCCAGCACCTCGTCCCAGGTGCGGTGGCCGCGCACGCGGATCAGGTCAAACAGTTCCTGGCGGCTGTGGGCGTAGTGCCCGCACAGGTGATTGGTCACCACCTGCCCCAGGCGGCGCAGTTCCGTCTGCAGCAGGCCATGCAGGGTGGGCACGCAGCCGCCGCACCCGGTGCCCGCGCCGGTGCAGCGCTTCAGGCCAGCCACATCCCGCGCGCCTCCTTGCACCGCCGCGCAGACGGCGCTTTCACGCACGTTCTCGCAGGAGCACACCAGGGTATCCGCCTGGGGCAGCGCCCCGGAGGCCGGCAGGGCCGGCACCAGCAGGGTTTCGGGCGGCGCCGTGAGCGGTGTGGCCGACAGCGTGAGGTCCAGCAGTTCGCTGTACCGGGCAGTGTCCCCCACCAGCAGGCCGCCCAGCACCCGAGAGCCGTCCTCGGCCAGCACCAGTTTGCTGTAGGTGCCGCGCACGTTGTCACTGAGGGACACAGTGCGGCAGCCCGGCGTCTGGCCGTGGGCGTCACCGAACGACCCCACCTCCACGCCCAGCAGCTTCAGCTTGGTGGACAGGTCTGCACCCTGAAACAGGGCGGGCGCGGTGTTCAGCAGCCCCAGGTCGCGCAGGAGGTTGGTGGCCACCACGGCCGCCATGCGGTACCCCGGCGCCACCAGGCCATAGGTGCGCCCAGCATGCGCGGCGCACTCGCCCGCCGCATAGATGTGTGGGTCCGAGGTGCGCCCCAGATCATCAATCTTTACGCCGCCGCGCTCCCCCAGCGCCAGCCCAGCGGCCCGCGCCAGGTCATCGCGGGGCCGGATGCCGGCCGAAAACACAATGAGGTCGGCCGGCAGGTGGTCATCGGCAAAGCGCAGGCCCGTGACCCGGCCAGCCCCGTCGGTGGTGATGGCCTGCGGCGCGCGGCCGGTATGAACCCCGAGCCCCATAGCCTCCACGGTGCGCCGCAGGGCCGCGCCGCCTTCGCTGTCCAGCTGCGCGGGCATCAGGTGGGGCGCGGCCTCCACCACATGGGTCTGCAGCCCCAGTTTGCGCAGGGCGCCCGCCGCTTCCAGCCCCAGCAGGCCTCCGCCGATCACCACGCCCGTGTGGGCGGTGTGGGCGGCGGCGCGAATGGCGTCCAGATCCGCCAGGGTGCGGTACACGAAACAGCCCGCTGCGTCCCGGCCCGGCAGGGGCGGCACAAACGGCACGGAACCGGTGGTGAGCACCAGGGCGTCGTAGTGCAGCGTGAGGTCGCCCACGGCCACTGTGCGGGCCGCCGGGTTCAGGGTGTGGGCGCGGCCCCAGACCACGGCCACCTCCAGCACGGCGTAGTCGTCGGGGCTGGCCAGGGCGAGGTCTGGGCGGGGGTCATCGAACTGACGCGACAACTGCACCCGGTCGTAAGCGAGGCAAGGCTCTTCAGAAATAACAGTCAGCCGCATCGTCTGGGCAGCGGCACCTTCGCGCAGGCGCTGCACCAGGCGGTGACCCACCATGCCGTTGCCCACAACCACGACGTGGGGCAGAGAAGCCGCAGAGAGAGAAGGGGTGAACATGTGCAACCTCCCAGAACAGGGCGCAGGCACAGCGGGAAAGACGAGAGAAGACCCAGTGCCTGCTGCGCCCCAGTTAAAGGCTCATGCTGAAAAATGTCAACAAAAATATAGACGGGAAGCAAACTAAGTGTAGTTATTCCTAGCCTCTGCCCCAAAATCCTGCTCAAAACCAAAAAATACTCGAACACTTTGCAAATTTGGCCTTGACATCCCTGGCCCTGCCCGCCAAGGTGGCGGCATGGTTCAGAGGCCCCCTTTTTCTCCGACGGTCCGCACCACCTGCCCGTACTGTGCGGTGCAGTGCAACTTCGACCTGCACCTTGAAGGTGGCCTGCCGGTGCGCGCCACCCCCACCAAGGCCTGCCCGGTGGCCCACGGCACGGTGTGCAAAAAGGGGTTGGCCGCGCTGAATGATCTGCGCCACCCCGAGCGCCTGACCACACCGCTGCTGCGGCACCGCGGTGAACTGGTGCCGGTGGGCTGGGACGACGCCCTGGCCTACGTCGAGTCCGCGCTGGGGCCGCTAATGCGTGCCGCGCCGGAACGAACCGGTGTGTTCGGCAGTGGGGCCCTCACCAATGAAACCGCCTACCTGCTGGGCAAGTTCGCGCGGCTGGCGCTGCGCACGCCCAACATTGATTACAACGGGCGGTACTGCATGGCCAGTGCCAGCGCGGCCCTGACCCGCACGCTGGGCTACGACCGGGGCCTGGGGTTTCCTCTGGATGACCTGCCCCGCAGCGACCTTGTGCTCCTCGTGGGCGCCAACATCGCCGAAACCCTGCCCCCGCTGGCGCAGTACCTCAAGGCCAGCAAGGACCGGGGCGGCGCGGTCTGGGCCATTGATCCGCGCGCCACCCCCACCGCCAAAGTCGCTGGGCACCACCTCGCCCTGCAGCCGGGCACCGATGGCCTGCTGGCCCTGGGGCTGCTGCACCTGATGGACCGCTGGGGCCGCCTGCAGCCCACCGCCCCAGCGCACGGCGTGGCGGCCGTGCTGGCGCAGGCGCAGGCCTACGACCCGGCGCGGGTGGCGCGCGCCTGCGGCGTCCCTGAAGCCGAGGTGCTGCGGCTGGCCCGCGCCTACGCCGAGGCGCGCACCCCCCTGATCCTGACGGGGCGCGGTCCGGAACAACACCTGCACGGCACCGATACGGTGCAGGCGTGGCTGAACCTCGCGTTCCTGAGCGGGCATGTGGGCAAAGCGGGCGGCGGCTACGCGCCGCTCACCGGCCAGGGCAACGGCCAGGGCGGGCGCGAGCACGGCCAGAAGACCGATCAGTTGCCCGGTGGCCGCTCGCTGCGCAGCCCCGTGCACCGCGCCGAAATCGCGGCCCTGTGGGGCTGCGCGCCCCAGGACCTGCCCGCCCCGGGCCTGAGTGCCCAGGAGCTGCTGACCGCCTGCGGCACGCAGCTGGACGCCCTGGTGGTGCTGGCGGCCAATCCGGCGGTGAGTGCGGCGGGGGCCGGACAGGTGGCCCAGCACCTGCGCCAGTTGCGCCACCTGATTGTGATTGACGTGCTGCCCAGCGAGACCGCGGCCCTGGCCACCCTGGTCCTGCCAGGGTCCATGTGGTGCGAGACCGAAGGCACCACCACCAACCTGGAGGGCCGGGTGCAGCGCCGGCGCCGGGCCACGTGGCCGCCGGGCGCCGCGCGCGAGGACTGGCGCATTCTGTGCGACCTGGCGCGCGCCGCAGGGCAGGACCAGGGCTTCACGTATCCCCACTTTCAGGCCCTGCAGGATGAATTCTTTCGCGCCACGGCCGGGGGCACCGCCGACTACAGCGGTCTCAGCGCGCAGCGGCTGGACGAGGAGAGCGTGCAGTGGCCGGTGCCCTCGGCGCAGCGGCCCGGGACCCCGCAGACCTATGCCCCGCCGTACCCCACGGCCGACGGCCTGGCCACCCTGCATGTGCCCCAGCTGCCAGAGCCGCCCCACGCCCCGGGCACGCTGCACCTGACCACCGGGCGGCTGGGCGCGCAGTACCAGAGTGGCACGCAGTCCCGGCGCAACCCTGCGCTGAAGGCCGACTTCGCGGTGCAGCTGCACCCCGACACCGCCCGCGCCCACGGCCTGCGTGCGGGCGACCGCGTGCTGCTGCGCACCGCCCACGGGCAGGCCCAGGCCCCGGTGGCGCTGGCGCCCGGCCTGCGGCCCGACACGGTGTTTGTGCCCTTTCACTGGCCAGACACCGCCAATCTGCTGACCGATCCGCAGGCCCTGGACCCCCACTCGCGCATGCCCGGCTTCAAGCTCACAGCGGTGCAGCTGCTACCGCTGCGCCAGCCGCTGCCTGTGCCGCCGCCGGGCGTGGCGCTGTTCTAATCCCCCCTGTCCGCGTCGCCCTCTTCGCCCCCCCACCCTGCACAGGAGGTTGCCATGTCCACCCACCCCACGCCTGCGCCCGCCCCTCTTTCCTCAGCCACAGTCCCCTCCACCGCAGGGCCCTCTGCTTCTGGGCCCCTCAGCCCCGACGCCCGGCGCGTGGTGACGGCCGCCACCAGCGGCTTTACGCTGATGTTCGCCGTGTGGGTGATGTTTGCCATCGTGGGGCTGCCCATTCGTCAGGCGCTGGGCCTGTCCGACGCACAGTTCACCCTGCTGAGCGCCATTCCGGTGCTGACCGGCTCGCTGCTGCGCCTGCCCGCTGGCCTCTGGGCCGACCGCTATGGGGGCCGGCGGGTGTTTGTGGCGGCGCTGGGTCTGACGGCGGCCTTTGCCCTGGCGCTGGCCTATGCCCAGACCTATCCCCTCCTGCTGGCGCTGGCCCTGGGGGTTGGGCTGGCCGGCGTGAGTTTCGCGGTGGGCAACGCCTGGATTGCCCAGTGGGTGCCGGCCGGGCGCCTGGGGCTGGCCCTGGGCACCTTCGGCGCGGGCAATGCCGGCGCCAGCCTGACCAAGCTGCTGGCGCCTCTGCTGGTGGCGGCAGTCCCGGCCGGCTTGCTGGTGCCGGGAGGCTGGCACTTTGTGCCCTTCGTTTTTGGGCTGCTGCTGCTTGGAGCCGCCGCCCTCACCCTGCGCCTGGCCCCGGCGGACCGGGCCGCCCCCACGGGCCGCACCCTGGCCGACTGGCTGCGGCCCCTGCGCCGGGTGCAGGTCTGGCGCTTCGGGCTGTACTACGTGGTGTTTTTTGGGGCTTACGTGGCCTACAGTCTGGTGCTTCCCAAATACTATGTGGATCACTACGGGGTGCCGCTGGCGCAGGCGGGGCTGCTGACGGCGCTGTTCATCTTTCCAGCCAGCCTGCTGCGGCCCCTGGGCGGCTACCTGTCAGACCGCTTTGGACCGCGCGGGGTCACGGTGGCCTCGTTTCTGTGCATGGCGGCTGGTCTGCTGCCGCTGCTGCGCGACCTGCCCCTGGCGCCCTTCCTGGCCCTGACCACCCTGGTGGGGGCCGGCATGGGCATTGGCAAGGCCAGCACCTACGCCCTGGTGGCGCAGTGGCACCCCGGGCAGATGGGCGTGGTGGGGGGACTGGTGGGCATGCTGGGCGGCCTGGGCGGCTTTGCCCTGCCGCTGCTGTTCAGCGCCCTGAAGCCAACCCTGGGCCCCCAGGTGGCCTTTGTGCTGCTCTTTGCCCTGACGCTGGGCGCGGGCGTGGTGTTTGTGGCCAATATGGTGCGCCTGAAAGTGCTGGGGGTGCAGCCGCAATACGCCTGATAAGAGTTCCGGTTCATCCGTTATCCCATAACCGATGAACCCGACCGGAGGGAGCAGGAAAAACGGTGACGGAGCGGCGTGGACGCACCGCAGCGACGCGGAGGGGCTGGAACGGATTATCCGGAATCCGTATGAGAC
>NZ_JAIQXV010000027.1 GCF_020166415.1 Deinococcus multiflagellatus | reverse complement strand
TGATCCTTTGGAGGAGCGGCTGTATCTGGAACAGCGTCCGCTCCTCGGCCGGAATACTGAACACGAAGCCCTGCCTGAACAACGCATCCCCTTCTTCAAGGACTTCAAACTTGAAGAAGGGGAAACGCCAGACGCCTGATCAGTCTGCGGCAGTTTCGGCTTCGACTTCCAGGGCGGCCAGGGCGCGCTCGGCGCTCATGGCGGCGCGGGTGCCGGCCCCGACGCTGGTGCCCAGTTGGCGGTAGATGTAATCACTCACGTCGCCCGCAGCGAACAGCATGGGCACGCTGGTGTAGATCTCGTCGGTCACGTCCACGTAGCCGTCGGGGCGCAGCTTCACGGTGTCCTTCACGAAGTCGGTGTTCGGCACATGACCGATGAAGATGAACACGCCGTCGGTGGCCATATCGGTCACCTCGCCGGTTTTCAGGTTCTTCAGGTGCACCCCGGTCACGGTGTCGTCGCCCTCGATTTCCTCGACCGCCGTGTCCCAGATGAACTTCATCTTGGGATTGGAAAACGCCCGGGCCTGGGCCACCTTGTTGGCGCGCAGGGTATCGCGGCGGTGAATCAGGGTCACCTCGTCAGCAAACTTGGTCAGGAACAGGCCCTCTTCCACGGCGGCGTCGCCGCCGCCCACCACGACCACCTTCTTGCCCCGGTAAAAGAAACCGTCGCAGGTGGCGCAGGTGCTGACGCCCTTGCCCCAGAAGTGCTCCTCGCCGGGCACGTTCAGGCGCTTGGGGTTGGCCCCGGTGGCCAGAATCACGGCCTTGGCGCGGTAGGTGCCGCCGTAGCCCGTCACCGTGAACGGGTACTCGTGGTCCTGCTCGTCGCGCACGATGGCCTGCACCTCGTCCATTTCGATCACGCCGCCGAATTTCTCGGCCTGCTGCTGCATGCGGCCCGCCAGTTCCATGCCGCTGATGGGCTCGGGGAAACCGGGGTAGTTCTCGACTTCTTCTGTCTGAGCAATCTGGCCGCCGGGCAGGCCCTTTTCCAGAATCAGGGTCTTCAGGCTGGCGCGGCCGGTGTAAATCGCAGCGGTCAGGCCGGCGGGGCCGCCGCCGACGATCACCACGTCGTAGTGCTGGGTCATTTTGAGTCCTTTCCAGTCCGGAGCTGCGTGGCTTCTTTTGTGCCGTGATAGGCGTGTTGGTCGGCCCATTGAGCCGCCGCCTCAATGTTGTAGGGCACACGCCGGAAGGTGACGTTCCATGCGCCCCCTTCACCCTCCAGCAGCACCCAGCGGGCGAGGGGCGAGCCGTCTTTCTGCCGGGAGACCGCACCCGCGTTCACCACGGTCAAGGCACCTATCTGGCGAAGGTGTTCCAGGTGGGAGTGGCCCACGATGACGACACGGGCGTTCCCGGGGTTGCTCAGCCGTTCCTGCACCAAGTCGTCATGTGCCCAGGCGTTGCCATCGCGCAGCAGGTAGGTCCAGGCGGAGTCTGGGGTCCCGTGGGCGGCCAGGACTTGACCGTCGGCCAAGGAGACGGAGGTGGGCAGGCCAGCCACGTACGCTCCAGCACCCTCGGGGAGCTGCTCATGGAGCCAGGCCAGCATCTCGCGCTTTTCGGTGGTCTCGGTGAGCGGCTGCCCCAGGCGCTCATCGGTATTCCCCCGCACTTCCAGGACGCCGTACTCGGCTTTGAGCTGTTGTTGAAGCTGCCACGCCCCAGCGGGGTCGGCACCACCAAAGAGCTGGTCCCCCAGATTGACCCAGGCGTCCGGTTGGTGGGCCTTGATGTCTTCAACGACCGCCTCCAGAGCGAAACGGTTGCCATGTACGTCTCCATAGACCGCAATCTTCATGCGCGCTCCGCGACCCAGGCCTGCACGCGGGCGTCAATCTCATCCCGCACGCGGCGGAACACCTGCAGGCGCTCGTCTTCAGTACCTGTGGCCGCAGCTGGATCATCGAACGACCACGACAATCGGTAGGTCGCATTCGGGAAGCTGGGGCAATTTGCTTCTGCACGGTCACAGACGGTGATCACGTAGGTGAAGTGCTCCGCGATCAAGGGCCGCACACCCTTGGCCTGGAGGTGCTCCGTTGGGAAGCCCTGCTCTTTGAGGACCTGCACCGTGAGGGGATTCACCTCACCTGGTTCCAGGCCAGCAGAGGTGACCTGAAACCTGTCCCCCCCGTGGTGTTCAAGCAGCACCTGGGCCATCTGGGACCGGGCGGTGTTGCCGGTGCAGAGGAAGAGCACACGGATGGGGCGGGGAGCGTCGGTCATGCAGTTTCTCCTTCAGGAACAAATTCCTGGGCCCTGCGGGGCTGGGTTTCGACTGGTTCAGTGGGGGCCAGGAGGTGGTTGGCCGCGACCGCAAGCGCCGCACCAAGCAAAGGGGCAACCCAGTACAGCCAGTGGGCCGTCCAGATGCCGCTGGCCAAGGCCGGACCAAAGGAGCGGGCCGGGTTCATGCTTGCGCCCGTGATGGGGCCGCCCATGGCGGCTTCCAGGGCCACTACACCGCCCACAACCCAAGGCAATCCCGACCGCAGGGCGACCAGGAGGAGGAAGAAGGTCAGGATCAGTTCCAGAACGAACGCCTGCATAACGCTGCCAGCCGGCACGGTGACGCCCAGATTGCCCTTCATGCCGAACAGAGCGAGCAGGACAAAGGCCGCCAGAGTCGCCCCGATCAACTGAGCGGCCACGTAGGGCACCACACGCGCCTTCGGGAACTTTCCAGCCAGCGTCAGCGCAAACGTAGCGGCTGGGTTGATGTGTGCGCCGCTGATGGGGGCGAGGGCGGCAATGACGGCCGTCACCGTGAGACCGAAGACCACCGCGACCCCGAGGTGCCCGAGAGCCCCCGTCTGTGCCTGAACAACTGCCGCACCAGGCCCGAAGAACACCAGGGCAAAGGTGCCTAGACCTTCAGCCGTGACGGCGCGGGACAGGGGCACCGTCATCTCAGGCCACCGTGACGGCAGGACTGTCTTCGTAGGTGGGGGGCGCGTCCTCGCCATCTTTCAGCGCCTGCACGAAGGCATCGAACTGGACTTTAAGCTGGTCGCGTACGGTGCGCCAGCGGTCCAGGCTGCCGCCACTGGGGTCCGTGAACGGGTAGTGACGCCGGTTGGTTTTGCCGGGGTACACCGGGCACGCTTCAGCGGCACTGTCACAAACGGTGACGACGTAGTCGAAGTTCTGTGCGTCAGGCACATCCCAGAGGGTCTTGCTGATATGGGTCGACAGGTCAATGCCCAGTTCGGCCATCACGGTTTTAGCGTCATCTTTGACCCGCGTGGCTTCGGTTCCGGCGGAATGCACCTCCAGGTCCACGCCCAGGCGCTGGGCCGCGTTACGGGTGAGGGCTTCGGCCATTTGGGAGCGGGCGGAATTGTGGGTGCAGAGAATCAGGACACGGGGCACCCGGCCACGTTAACACACCGATTTCGGTTGATGTGTCAAGCCGACGTGATCTGGGAAGAGATCCACGAGCAGGTGACCACCAATGCGGAACAGGGGTTCGCGGCGCAGCGTGTAGTACGTATTCTTTCCGCGCTGTTCTGCCGTCACGAGGCCCGCTTCTTTGAGGATGCCCAGGTGGTAAGAGACTTTGGATTGAGGTAAGCCCAGCAGGGCTTCGAGGTCGCAAACACAGTGTTCGCCCTGAGCCAGATGACGCACCAGGTCGTATCGGGTGTCTTGTGCAAGCGCCTTAAGCTGGTCAAGCACCGGAGGCGCAGTCAGAGTGGTCACCCATCT
This sequence comes from Deinococcus multiflagellatus, assembly GCF_020166415.1. NCBI lineage: Bacteria > Thermotogati > Deinococcota > Deinococci > Deinococcales > Deinococcaceae > Deinococcus > Deinococcus multiflagellatus. The sequence continues at coordinate 44,000 of NZ_JAIQXV010000027.1, read as the reverse complement.
ATTCTATTCAGTGATGTGCCGTTGGGTGTGAGTCTGACAGATGGTGGGGCACACTCAATCATGCTGCGTCCAACCAATTCCCTCTCCCTTCCCGAAGACACGGCACGCATCGCCCACATGGCCTTTCCTCAGGGCAACCTGTATCTCAGCCTTCGAGACGAGTTTGGCGAACTCTTCGATGATGGTGCCTTCCAGGACTTGTTTTCGAGACGGGGTCGGCCCGCGTTGCCGCCGTGGCGCCTGGCCCTCATCACTGTGGTGCAATTTCTGGAAGGTGTGACCGACCGGCAGGCTGCCGATCAGGTGCGGGCTCGCATCGACCTGAAGTATCTCCTGGGCCTGCCCCTGGACGATCCTGGCTTTCACTTCAGCGTGCTGAGCGAGTTTCGGTCCAGGCTCATTGCCGGAAGCGCTGAAGGGCAGTTGCTGGATGGTCTCCTGAGCAAGTTTCGAGACCGGGGTCTGATCAAGAGGCGTGGCCGGCAACGGACAGACTCAACCCATGTCCTGGCCCGCGTCCGGTCCCTGACTCGCCTGGAATCGGTGGGGGAAACGTTGAGGGCTGCGCTAAACGCGATTGCGACCATCCAACCAACGTGGTTGGCCTGGTGCCCACCGGAGTGGTTTTCAAGGTACGGCGAACGGCTGGAGAGTGCACGGCTGCCGAAAGGCCAGGAAGAGGGCCACGCGTATGCCTGTCAAATTGGCCAGGATGGCTGTGCACTCCTGACTCAGATCGACGGCACAGCCCACGTGCAGCTCGGCGACTTGCCAGCCGTGCAGACCTTACGGCGGATGTGGGCCCTGCAGTTCACGCAGGTGGACGGAGACGTGCGGTGGCAGGACGGGATGGTGACCAATGCGCGTGAGCGGTTCAACTCACCCTATGACCCGGAAGCGGGGTACGGGGCGAGAGGGGGCCTCAAGTGGTCGGGCTATAAGGTGCATTTCACCGAAAGCTGCGAGGAGGACACGCCTCATGTCATGACTGCTGTGCGCACCACGGAAGCCGCCCTCACGGACTATCAGGTGATCGACGACATCCATCAGTCATTGGCAGAACGCCAGCTGCTCCCAGAGGAACATTTGCTGGATGGCGGCTACATCAGTGGCGATCTGGTGGTTCGGGCGAAAGAGCACCATGGGGTCCGGGTGATTGGGCCAGCACGGCAGAACGCCAGCTGGCAGGCACGGTCAGGAGGCTACGATGTGACGGCGTTTCAGATTGACTGGGCCAAGGAGCAGGCCGTGTGTCCACAGGGACACACCTCGTACTATTGGAAAAACCTGCGGGAAAAGCGCGGGTATGACCTGATTGAAGTGCGATTTCGAGAACGGGACTGTCAGAAGTGTCCGGTCAAAGCGCGCTGCACCAGAGTGAAATCGGCTGGGCGGAAACTGTCGTTACGGGGGCAGGCGCAGCATGAGGCGATTCAGGAAGGCCGGGCATTGGAGACCAGCGTCCAGTGGGGCAAGGTCTATACACGCCGTGCCGGCATTGAGGGGACACACTCATTGGGCGTGCGGACCATGGGTTTGCGCCGGTCAAGGTATCGGGGACAAGCGAAAACCCATGTGCAACATGTGGCGACTGCGGCGGCAATCAACCTCATGCGTGTCGCAGCCTGGCTTGAGCATGTCCCCCGGCAGGGCACTCGCATATCACGCTTTGCGGCTCTGAAACCCCAATAAGCCGACAGAATCAACTGGTTCGCTGTGAGGCCCTCCCCGCCTGAAAGGCCAGTCACGCGTCGCGGGCACCGGACGGCCAGGAAACCGTCCGGTGCTTCGTGGTGCGGGCACGCTGCTTCTCAGCCGTTATGTCAGGGTGACACCAATGCGGCGGGCCACGGTTTCAGCCAGGACCACGGGCTGGCCTGCGCCCTCTGCCTGAACGGTCAGGGTGCCCAGGCCTGGACAGCGTGCCCGCACCGTGACCCTGACGCCTGGCCTCAGGGCGTGGACTTGAAGGGCCTGCGCCGCCTGAGGCTGATGGGGAAGCTGAATGATGCGGGCCAGGGTGGCCAGGGGCACGTCCGTGAGGCGAAGTCCAGACCCGGTCGCTGGGTGGCCGTCACTGCCCGGGATGGCGTCACCGTGCGGATCAATGACGGGATGGCCCAGCCACGCGGTCACCCGCGCTTCAAGCCCCTCACTCATCACGTGCTCCAGGCGCTCGGCCTCCTCATGCACGTCGCTCATGGGGTAGCCCAGGGCTTCATGCAGGTACAGTTCCAGCAGGGTGTGGCGCCGCAACACGTTCAGGGCGGCGCGCACGCCTGCGGGCGTGAGGTGCGCGCCGCGGTAGGGCACGTGCCGGACCAGGCCCCGCTCGGTGAGGCGGCGCAGCATGGCGGTCACGCTGGCCGGGTTGACGCCGTGCGCGTCGGCCAGGGCCTGGGTGGAGACGCGCCCGCCCTGCCCGAGCAGGTACATCTGTTTGAGATAGTCCTCCACGGACGGGGAGAAGGTGTGCCCGGGCATGCGAAAAGTATGGCACGCCTTGACAATATTTTAGGCAAGACTAATACTCAATTATGTTGAACATAAAATTCAGATTGGTCGGTCATCCAGCGGTGACGCGGTGAGCTGGTGGCGGTCCCTGCTGTCCCGGCGTGACGTGCTGCGCGTGGGGGCAGGCGGCGCTGCGGCGCTGGCAGGCAGCGCGGCACTGGGGCAGGGTGGGACCCACCCTGCCGGGCACACGGGAACAGCCCCAGTCAGCCCAGTACCCTCCACCACGGCCCACGCTGGGCACGGCAACAACCTGATGGTGGGCGCCGTGAACCACAAGCGCAACGGCTTTGACCCCATGGCGATGCTCACCGACTGGGACTGGGGCAAGGTCAGCACCCTCCCGAACGGCCAGACCCTGCGCGAGTACACCATGATCGCGCAGGACAAGGAGATTGAGATTGCCCCCGGCATCTTCTTCCCCGCCTGGACCTACAACGGCCGCGTGCCGGGGCCGACCCTGCGCTGCACGGAAGGCGACCGGCTGCGCATCACGTTCATCAACGCGACCATTCACGCGCACACCATCCACTTTCACGGCGTGCATTCGGCCGAAATGGACGGGGTGCCGGGCGCCGGGCCCGGTGAAATCCAGCCGGGCGGGCGCTTCGTGTACGAGTTCGACGCCGAGCCCTTCGGCTGCCACCTGTACCACTGCCACGCCACCAGTCTAAAGCGGCACATTCACAAGGGCATGTACGGCGCGTTCATCGTGGACCCCAAGGAGGGGCGGCCACCCGCGCGCGAGTTCGTGATGGTGCAAAACGCCTTCGACACCAACTTTGACGGGGCCAATGAGATCTACGCGGTGAACACGGTGGGCTTCGAGTTCGCGCGCCGGCCCATTCCCGTGCAGAAGGGGGAACTCATTCGCATCTACCTGATCAACATCCTGGAGTTTGATCTGATCAATTCGTTCCACCTGCACGCGAACTTTTTCAACTATTACGACACCGGCACCACCCTGGAACCTACCAGCCGCATCGTGGACACCATCATGCAGGCGCAGGGCCAGCGCGGGATCCTGGAATTCAAGTACAAATTCACGGGCAATTTCATGTTCCACCCGCACATCAGCGAGTTCACCGAACTCGGCTGGATGGGCTCGTTTCAGGTGGTGGAGCCAGATGCCTATCCCGCCGCGTTGAAAGCGGCGGGCGTGGATGCCGGGTGGGACCAGCGCAGTCGGCAAGGCGCTGCCGGGGGCCGCTCGTGAGTGCGCCGGCCGTGGGGGGCGGCCGCTGGGCCAGTCTCTGGGGCCTGGCCCTGGTGCCGCTGTTGCTGCTGGGCGCGGTGCTTGCGTATCTGGTGGCGACCGGCGGCGGGCTCAAGACGCTTCAGGGGCCGCCCGTCGAGCAGGTCAAGGTGGGCCGCGTGACCCTCCCCGAGCGCGGCGTCATTCAGGTGCAGGTGATCAACGACGGCCCGCAGGCCGTCACGATTCCGCAGGTGATGGTGGATGACGCGTTCTGGTCGTTCACGGCCCGGCCCGCTGGGGCCATTCCCCGCCTGGGCACCGCAACGCTGACGATTCCTTATCCCTGGGTGGAGGGCGAGGCCCACAACGTGGCGCTGCTGACCTCACTGGGCACGGTGTTCGAAGCAGAGATTCCGGTCGCCACCCTGACCCCGCAGCCGGGCCGCGATCTGTTCGTGCGCTTCGGCCTGGTCGGGTTGTATGTGGGCGTGGTGCCGGTGCTGCTGGGCATGCTCTGGTTTCCCTGGATGCGCCGCCTGAGTGCCCCGGCCATGAACTTCATTCTGGCCCTGACGGTGGGCCTGCTCGTCTACCTCGCGGTGGGCACCTACCTGGACGCGCAGGCGTTCGCGGCCGCGCTGCCCGCCTTCTGGCAGGGCACCCCAGCCGTGCTGCTGATCGCCCTGTTGACCCTGGGGGTCCTGCTGGCCCTGGGGGGCAAGCGCAAGCCCGAGGACGCGCCGCTGGGCCTGTCCTACCGCATCGCCACGGGGATCGGGCTGCACAACCTTGGCGAGGGCCTGGCGATTGGGGCGGCGTTTGCGCTGGGCGAAGCGGCGCTGGGCACCTTCCTGATTCTGGGCTTCACCCTGCACAACATCACGGAGGGGGTGGGCATCGTGGCCCCCGTCGTGCGCCACAGGCCCAGGCTCACTCAGTTTGCCCTGCTGGCGCTGATCGCTGGTGGACCCGCCATCCTGGGCACCTGGCTGGGCGGCTTCGCCTTCAATCCGGTGCTGGCGACCGTGTTCCTGGCGGTGGGGGTGGGCGCCATCGTGCAGGTGGTCTGGGAAGTCAGCCGCCTGGTGGCGCGCAACACGGCGGCCTTGGGCGCGCCCCTGGTGGGCTGGTCCACCCTGGGCGGCTTTACCGTCGGCGTCGCCCTGATGTACTTCACCGCCTTCTTCGTCAAGTTTTAAAGGACCGGCCCAGGGAGACGCGCTCTGGGCCCCTTGCTTGGCTCTATATATGAATGTATGCTCAGATATGGAATCTCAAGTATTGTATCCAGCGCTGTTTGCCCTCACCCTGCTTTACCTGCTGCTCGCGTTCGTCTGGCGCTCAGTGCTGGTCTGGCGACGCACCGGGATCAATCCATACGTGTTGCCCCAGGATGACAGTCCGCAGGGGTATGTGGGCGCGGCCATGCGCCTGCTGATGGCCGCTGTCCTGCTGACCACGGGGGGACTCGCCGCCGTACCTCAAGCGGCAGAGCTGGTGGGGACGTTGCCCTGGTTGGTCAGCCCCGCGCTTCAGGGTGGGGGCTGGCTCCTGATGGCCGCTGCCCTGGGGCTGACCCTGGTGGCCCAGGCCCAGATGGGCGCGTCCTGGCGAATCGGACTGGATGCGCGGGCGCGGACCGCTTTGGTGCAAAGCGGCGTGTTTGCCCGCTCGCGCAATCCGATCTTCCTGGCCATGCGCCTGATGTTGCTGGGTCTGTTTTTGGCCGCGCCACAGGCGGTGACCCTGACGCTGCTGGTGGCGGGGGAGGTGCTGATGCAGGTTCAGGTCCGGCTCGAGGAGGCCTACCTGCACGGCGTGCATGGGGAGGCGTATGTCGCGTACCGCGCGCGGGTGCCGCGTTGGCTGTGAGCTGCCTCCGACGAGACCGTGGCGGCCCTCTGGTGAAGGCAGACAGCCGCCGCACACGCACGCCGCTGTGTCGTCAGCCCGCGTTGGCCAACGTCCCCATGAACGGGCGGGTGAACCCCCGATTCTCCGGCTCATTGCTACTGCAATGCCGGCTCATATTGAAACTGCTGGGCTGGTACTTGAACAGTTCAGGGTGCCCTTCAAAAGGCACCCGGACAGTGACGCGCACACCTGGGTAGCTGGCGCGTCCTGGCCAGAGCGCCAGCGAAAACGCCTCAGGCATCCGCTGCACATCGTCGGCAGAGAGCGTGACTGCTTTCGGCGCGTCTACACTTGGTTTTCCGAAACGTGGCGTGTCCAAGCGGTGTCTCGCCGCTAATTGCATGGCGATCTCGTTGAGGTCGCCGTACATCAGGTCTTGGTCTTTGACTTGATTGGCTTCTTTCAGGGCCGCTTGACGCCGCTCGTCAATGAACTGTCGAAGGGATGGCTGCAAGAAGAGGGTCCGGGGCGGCATCCCCTATGCTACAGAGACGAACGCCGCAGCCACACGGCAACCTGCGGTGCGGGAGAAACGGAAAGCGGCCGTCACCACGGGCGCCGGCGCTGATGCTGGACCAGAAGCCTATGGGTTCACGCTTACGGGCCGCATTTCACTTAACGGGTTCGGCGTGCGATGCCGCCGTAATCTGCTTCGGACTGATGGCCGCGTGAGTCTCGGTGCTGACCCGTGTCCGCGCGGAGCATGTCTGGAACCGGGGCGCCTGACGCCTCAGCCCAGCGGGCCATTGCTTCAATGTTGGAAGAAACGTGGCGGAACTTGACGAGTCAAACCTCCCCTTCCTGGTTCAACACACCCAACCGGGAAGGGGCGAATCCGAAGGCAGCAGGCGCGGGCCCCTCAAGGAGGGGCCCGCGCCTGCTGCCGATGGTGTCAGAGCGGCTGAGCGGTGACGGGAGCGCCCTGCACAGGACGGTTACAGCCGAGGGTCAAACGTGAGGGGCACAGCGCCCAGGAGGCGCACCATGGCCGCCGCCTGCGGGTGGCGCGCGTTGATCAGGTAATTGGCCTGGCCAGGCACGAAAACCGAGAGGGGCAGCACTGCGGACGGAATCCGCAGGACTGGTGAGGCCTGAAGGTCATACCACTCGTCCCCGATCACCTGCGTGGCCGGGGTTTCCGGTTGGGCATTCCAGGTGGCGGGTAGATCGCCGGGCGCGAGGTCCAGAATGCCGGCTGGGTCCACCTCCAGGGTGACGTGCCCATGGGCCACGGTGTGCAGCACCTGACTGTCCACGTGCACGATGACTTCCAGGGTCGCCTGAGCGAGGGTATCACTGGCGTAGATGATGCGCCGGTCATGCTCCAGCGCGGGGTCGGGGCTGTTCCAGCGGCCGCCGTACTGCGCGGCGCCCAGGCCGTGCGCGTCGAGAGTTTGTAGGGTGGCGTACTTGAGTTTGCTGATGCGGTGGAGGGTCAGGCTCACGTGTAGACTCCGTGCTCAAGTCTGCTCAGCACGGTCGTCACGTACTCGGCACCTCCAGGCAGGAGGGCGAACTGAAGGGGGGTCCGGTGGCCGAACGTGGGTCGGGCGGTCTGCAGCCAGGCGTGGGCCGCCGGCGCGTCCTCGAAGTACGCTTCAGCCGCTTCGGTCACGCGCGCCAGTTGGTACAGGTGCGTGCTCACGTCCGGGCTCAGCGCCCGTCCATTGCGGCGGTAGCTGTGGTACGTGCTGTCACTGAGCCCGATCAGGGCCAGTGTTTCACCGATGGACAGGCCGATGTGCTGCGCGAGGCGCTGCAGGGTGGTGGGCTTGAAGCCCGCGTGAACCGCGTCGCCCAGGTCGAGCAGGGTGGTCGCCTTCAGCCCGAGCAGCGACGTGCCGGGCAGGGCAGGAACGGTGCGGGTGGGGGAAAACGTCTGCGTCATGTCTCACAGCCTTCTGGGCGAGTCCGGCGGGCGCTCACCCCTGGTGTGCGCACCGGTCTGCTGGGTCACGGCCATCCCTGATGGGCCGTGACCTGCCGGGAAGCAGCCCACGCAGCGGTGCCCTGCACTGCTTCGTGGGGACCACGCCGCCTGGTCGGCGCGGTGGGCGGGCGATCTGCGCCCATGTCCCCTGGACATGAGCGCCTTGACCCCTGGTCAAGTGATCGGCGGCGCTGGCGGCTGGGTCCAGGGCCCAGGCCGGTAGGGAGGCACTCCCAACGGCTCTACTTTAGCAGTTTTAAACTCCAGAAATGAAGTGAAGCTCGCAGGTGACAGGACGAAGAGTCAGCACTCCAGCCCAGAAGCGTGACCCAGGGAGGAACAGGGGTCAGTCTCTTTGCATAAGAGGCGAGCAGGTAGAGGTAGCCTTAAGCCCGTCGTGAACCAGGAACTGGCGTGTTCGTGGCAGCAATGTTCAGGCACGCCCTCTTCCTGTTTGCCCCACTCTTCAACGTCTTGGGAGACAGGCGAATCTGCTCCTGAGCACCCGTTCACGCAGCTGAGGACCGGGTCGGCGACCTTCATTAAAGCTTTACAAGAGCTTTACATTCCGCCGTTAAGGTCCTTTTTTGTGAGCCTCCCCCAACCGACGTCCCGCAGTGAGACTTCCGTCCGCCGTCAGCTGCTGCTGCCGTTTTTTGCGTACTTCCTCCTGCTGGCCTCCACGAGTTTCATCGCCGGCGGCATCGTGCACCTCGGATTGGGGGAGAACACCGCGTACTACCTGGCGCTCGCGGTGCTGGGCGTCGTGTGCTTCACCATCGGCAACTACCTGCAGGAATTCGTGCTGCGCAAGAACACCCGCCCCACGAACCTGGGCGCGTTCCTGCTGGTGTCGTTTGTCCTCTCCGTGGGCATGGGCATGATGACCGGCGGCGTGCAGCACTACCTGGATAACCCGGCTTATTCCTCCGTGCTGATTCCGGTGGGTCTGATCCTGGCGGTGCTGGCCTTCCTGAGCCGTGAAGGGGTGACGCTTGGCCCCAAGCTGCCGGCCCTGATGGGCGGCACGGTGGCGGTGGCCGCCCTTCTGTTTGGCGGCCTGTCCACCATCGGCCGGGCCATCACCGTGCCCGGCACGGCTGGACATGCCCACGGCTCAGCCGCAGCTGAGCCCGCTCAGGCCACAGCAGCCAGCACCCCGGCCGAGGCCATCGTCTCTGCAACCCCGGCCACGGAGACCACCCTTCTCGCCGCCCAGACCCCCGAGGCGGCCCCCGCCCACGCCGAGCCTCACACGGACGCCCACCCAGAAGGCGGCGAGGACGGGCACGACGACCACTAACGTCACCCAGAGGTGGCCTGCCCCAGTCGCCCCCGGTTGAGCAGGAGCGCGTTCCCCGTAACGATCAGGGTGCTGACGCTCATCAGCAGCGCCGCCCACTCCGGGCGCAGCAGCACCCCGTACGCCGGGTACAGCACGCCTGCCGCGAAGGGAATGGCGAGCACGTTGTAGATCACGGCCCAGAACAGGTTCTGGCGGATCTTGCGCTGCACGCGCCGCGCCAGACGGAGGCTGGCCGCGACCGCCGCCGGGTCACTGTTCACCAGCACCACGTCCGCCGTCTCCACCGCCACGTCCGTGCCGGCCCCAATCGCGATGCCCACCTCGGCCTGCGCAAGGGCCGGCGCGTCATTCACCCCGTCCCCCACCATGGCCACCCGCTGCCCCTGGCCCTGCAGGGCCTGCACCTGCGCGGCTTTCTCCTCGGGCAGGACGTCCGCAATCACCGTGTCCAGACCCAGCTGCCGCGCCACCGCCTGCGCGGTACGCTCGGTGTCGCCGGTGAGCATGACGGTGCGCACACCGAGGGCCTGGAGTTCGGCCACCGCCGCGCGGGCCGACGCCCGGACGCGGTCCGCCACCGCCACAAGTCCCAGGAACTGCCCATCGGCGGCCACGAACATGGCGGTTTTGCCGTCTGACGCCAGTTGCGCCGCCTGGTCTTCCGCGGCCGCGACACTCACCCCGGCCTGCGTCATCAGCGCCCGGTTGCCAATCCAGACCTGCCGCCCATCCACCGTCGCCTGCACCCCCCGCCCCGGCACGGCCTCGAAGGCCTCCGGTGCGGTCACCGTCAAGCCCCGGTCCCGGGCGCCGCGCACGATCGCGTCGGCCAGCGGATGCTGGGAGGGCTGATCGGCGGACGCGGCCAGGCGCAGCAGCTCATGCTCGGCGACCCCCGGTGCAGGCACCACATCCGTCAGGGCCGGCTTGCCTTCCGTCAAGGTGCCCGTCTTATCGAACACCACCGTGGTCACGCCCGCTGCTGCCTCCAGTGCTGAGGCGTTCTTGAACAGCACCCCCGCCTGCGCGCCCCGCCCGACCCCCACCGTGATGGCGGTCGGCGTGGCCAGCGCCAGGGCGTCCGGGCAGGCAATCACGATGGCGGACACGGCGGCCGTCAGGGCGAACACCAGGCTCTCCCCCAGCAGCGTCCACGCGAGAAAGGCGAGGAGGCCGCTCCCGAGCGCCACGAACACCAGGTATTTCCCGGCCGTGTCCGCCAGGCGCTGCGCGGGCGCTTTGCTCGCCTGCGCGTCCTGTACGAGCTGCACGATGCGCGCCAGGGCGGTGTCCGCGCCCACGGCCGTGGCCCGGAACTGAAACGCCCCGTTCTGGTTCACGGTGCCCGCAGCGACCTTCGCCCCTGGCGTTTTCTCAACCGGCACCGGCTCCCCGGTCAGCATGCTCTCGTCCACGAAGGACGTGCCGCTCATCACCTCGCCGTCCACCGGTACGCGGTCACCCGGGCGTATAGCCACGAGGTCACCCGTCACCACCTGTTCGACCGGCAGTTCGACCTCGGCGCCGTCCCGGATCACCCGGGCGGTCGCAGGTGCCAGGCGCAGCAGGGCCTCCACCGCCCGCCCCGTGGCGAATCGCGAGCGCATCTCCAGCCAGTGGCCCAGCAGGGAGAAGGTGGTCAGCATCGCGGCCGCCTCGAAAAACACCTCCTGCGAGCCCAGCGCCAGGGTGGCCCACACCGAGTACGCGTACGACACCAGGATGCCCAGCGCGATCAGGGTCATCATGTTCGCTTCGCCCCGCCGCAGGGCGCGCCAAGCGGCGGAGATGAAGGGCCACCCGCCCCACCACACGACGGGCGTGGTGAGCAGCAGCCCGAAGACATTCATGCCCAGGCCGAAAGGCGGCATGGCCGTAAAACCGATGGCTTCTCCGATCGGGGAGTACAGCACCGCTGGAATGGTGAGCAGCAGCGACACCGTGAAGCGGCGCAGCATGTCGGCGACCATCGCTTCCCCATGCCCGGCATGCGCGTCCCCGTGTCCGGCATGGTCCGCGTGCCCGCCCGGCGCTGGGGCAGGGCCGGCGTGTGAGGCGACCGGGTGGTGCGCATGCCCTGCTCCGGCGTCAGGCGCGCGTTCACAGGTGCAGAGGTACCCAGCGGCCTCCAGCTGGGCCCGGAGACGCGTTTCATCCGTGACCGCCGGGTCAATCTGCACGTGTGCCACACTGCGGGTGCGGTCCAGGTGGACCTGCGTCACGCCTGGCCGCTGACGAATAAAGGTGTCTGCGCCTTGCAGGTCGGTGCCGCTGTGGCAGGTGCGCAGCGCCACCTCCAGCCTGGCCGCGTCGGATGAATGATGCGCGTGGGTCATGGTGGCCTCCTGAGGAATGGTCAGTGGGGAAAATTGACGTGCTCGGCACACCAGTGTCGGGAGTCAGCGCTCAGAAGCCCAGTGCTGTGTAACGCGGCCTGCCCTGTTGCTGGTTCCACGTCCTTGCCGCTCCACGGTTGTACTGTGAAACGCCCGTGTTAAGTTCGAGTAAAGCGCAGGGCGTGCGGCTGGGGCCCGAAGTCGCCCCTCAGCTTCAGGAGCGCTCAGCCCCCCTGTCGGTCCACCCTTCGTTTGACCTTCAGTCCCGACACTGTGAAAGGTTTGTCCAGGGCTGCATGTCATCAACGCCGTTGAACCTCTGACCTTTCCAGCTGGAATCACACCAGCGCACCAAGGGAAACACCCAGGAGAAACGAAGGCGGGTGGGACAGAGAGACGGTAGCCAGCTTTGAGGCATGGAAGGTGGCCTTGATGTAAACGCAGCGCCGCACTCATGCTGCCTGTCCCCCGAGTCCATAACGAGACTCAAACAAGAGGTCCAGAAATGCCCGGTGGACATGAAGGTTGGCCTGTGCCCGGAGGAGTTGGTGCCCTCTGGTGGCTCTGCCTGACGAAACCACCGTGGGTGGCCATAGTCTTGCGCGCCTATTCGGTGCGCAGTGTCTCTTCAGACCGCGCCTAACAGCGACGGCAGCGGCAGCACAGCAGCCACGCGGCAGTACACGGCGCAGAAGGTCAGCGTCCAGGACTAACCCAACAACAGCGAAGGACACGGGCTTGAACCTTGTGCCTGCACCGGCAGACACCTTGGCGGCAGGTGCTGCAGCCGCCTGGTACAGCAGGTCCAGGTTGGACGCCAGGCGCTGAACGCAAAAAGAGCGGCAGCTCGGCCTGACTGACTGCGGAACGGTCACGCCGGGATGGCCAGGAGAACGTGGTCAGGGTCGGGCCTAGGATGGCCAGCGCTGATCAGGGGCGCCCGCGCGGAAGACGGTGGGAGAGGTTCTGCGGTCCCGCTGGCACTCCGGCGGTGCACCTTTACAGAAACGCAATACGTGACCTCTAGACTGATCGGGTTCATGAGGTTTCCCCACTTGTTTCAAGGTTCACATCAAGCCCGGCAGCGCCGCCGGGTTCGCCTGATGTGGACGGCTGCCTTCCTTGCGTTCACGTCACTCCTCCCAGCATTCTTCAAACTGTCCTGGGCCGGGGAACCGCGCGTAAATGCGGTGACGCCCACCCGCGGCGCCATTCGCTTGATGGACGGCACCCTGGTGGCCGTCCACACCGCCCAGGGCCGGCAGTATCCCCTGGGCCCGATGGCGGCGAACGTGGTTGGGTTTCTGGGCGCAGATGGAGGTCTGGAAGGACTGGAGCGAACGCTGAATGCTGAGCTTGCGCAGGGCAAGTCCCAGACCCTGACGCTGAACGGCACCATCCAGGCGGCGGCCGAGCAGGTGTTGGAAGAGGCGGTCAAGCGGGTGGAAGCAGCGTCAGGGTCTGTGGTGGTAATGGACCGCCACACCGGGCACCTCCTGGCGGTTGCCAACTGGCCCACCTTTGATCCTGGTGCCTGGGCAGGAACCGTTCCAGCGCAGTGGCGCAACCGGGCATTTGTGGACGAGTACGAGCCGGGCAGTGTGATCAAGGCACTGACGGTGGCCGCGCTCCTGGAAGAGAACCTGACGTCACCGGCGCAGGTGTATGAGACGCCGATGCGCCGGCCGTACGCCGGCACGGTCATCAATGACCTGGTCCCGCACCCCTCGGTCCTGCGGACGTGGGAGATCCTGCGGTACTCCAGCAATGTTGGGATGACGCGCTTAATCGAAAACGTGCCGCCCATGACCCTTCACCGCGCGTTTCAGGCCTTCGGACTGGGCCTGGCAGTTGAGCTTCCCGGCCCCACTGCAAACGGGAGCCTCGCCGCTCCAGACAGATGGACGCCCTTGACGCAAGCCACCATGTCGTTCGGGCAGGGCCTGAGCGTGACCAACCTCCAGATGGCCGCTGCGTTCAATGTGATTGCGAATGATGGCGTGTATATCGCCCCCCGACTTTCTCCCGACCAACCGCGGCGCACGCGCCGCGTGCTGCGCCCAGATGTCGCCCGCACCATGCAGCGGCTCCTTCACGCGGTCATTGATGAAGGCATTCAAAGCCGCGCAGAATTGCCGGGGTATCATGTGGGCGGAAAAACTGGTACAGCGCAGGTCGCTATCGGCGGCCGGTACAGCAGCGAAGTGTTTACCAGTACGTTCGCTGGCTTCTTTCCAGCCGAACAGCCGCGTTATACCGTGACGGTGATGGTGCGCGGCGCAAAACGTGAATATCAGGGCTCGCAGCTGGCCGCCCCGATTTTCCGTGACATCACCGCCTCCATCCTCTCCATGAATGGCGCGCTGCCTGCACTGATCCCGCCGCCCACCACCCACGAGGCGGATGAGGTCGGAGCCCAGTCGGACCGTGCTGCAGAGCGCTCCGCGAGGGCTTCCAGAGAGGCAGCCGGGCCGGAGGCAGGCCCCGTACATGGACCATGACACGTGCTGCAGCTACTCGTCAGCGACTTCTTTAAAGCGGTACCCGACGCCGCGAACGGTTTCGATAAAGCGCGGTGTGTCCATGGTATCCCCAAGTTTACGGCGCAAGGCCGTCATGTGGACATCCACGACACGTTCCGTGCCCGGAAAGTCCAGACCCCAGATGCGTTCCAGCAGCCGTGTCCGGGTCCAGGCAAGTCCAGCGTGCTGCGCCATGGTGGCAAGCAGTTCAAACTCCAGTTTGGTGAGGTCGAGCCGTTCGCCCGACAGTCGCGCTTCCCGGCCGCGAACATCTATCAGGAGCTCACCCGCGCTCAGGATGTTCTGGATGCCTGCGCGGCGGAGCAGCGCCCGGATACGGGCCGTCACTTCACGCGGACTGAAGGGCTTGACCACATAATCATCCATCCCACTGTCCAAACCGTGCAGTTTGTCAGCTTCTTCGCCGCGGCCGGTTAACATCAGGATCGGCAGGGTCAGCCCTGCGGCCCGGGCGGCGCGGGCCAGGTCCAAGCCCGAGCGGCCAGGCAACATCCAGTCCAGCACGGCCACGTCCACTTGTGTTAGCAGAGGCCACGCGCTCAACCCATCTTCCGCGTCCAGCACGGTATAACCCGCGGCGCCCAGATAGGCACGCAGCACCTCCAGGATGGCTGGGTCATCATCCACGATCAGCACCTGCGTCACGGCGAATGGCCCCGGTCAGCTGGGCACCGGCTGATGGGGGTTACCTTCCTGAGATGAGGCGTAGGTGCCCAGCGGCAGGACACATGACCGTGCGGCATACGCACCACTGTGCTGGGTTCCTGTTAAGTTCCTGTCAAGACGTGAGAGGACAAGCAGGGTCAGCAGGCCCACTGCCGCCGACTACTCCACGCACTGCAGAATTTGAGGCGAGCCTTGTCTGACCTTGCGCCTGAACACAGTGTGCTCCTGTTCAGCGACCGGGGCACGGGCGTGATCAAAGGGTGCGGCGCCGAAGCACGCTGGACCAGTCGCCGCCGGTCAGAAGACCCCGCGACAATTCGAAGTCCACACAGATGGGCCCTGGCGGACCGCACTGCCGCCGGCCGTCCCCTTGATGCCCGCCGCCACGACGTTCTGTCCACACCGCGCCTGGCGCCGTTGATGCCGCGTCGCCCAGGACAGCCTGTTGTGGTGTTCATGTGGTTCCGCCGGGCGCCATGTGGCGCGCGGTCTGGCCCTCCTACCCCTGAGCCCTGTGCGCACGGCGCTCTCACCCTCCCGACTTCGGGTTGCATCTGACCGTGGACCACGGCGGAGAAGAGAGGTTCAGTTGCCCGCTCAGACCGTATCGTCGGACGCGCCCGTGCAGGAAGCGCCAACCTCAGGGGCTTCACCGGCCTGCTCGTACTTCTGGATGAACTGCGCGATGCGTGCATCCCCGGCGTCCTGCACTTCAAGTTGTTTGTTCCAGGCTGTCACCATGATCGGCGCCGACTGAGACTCATGAGGAGAGAGGAGGGTGGAGGAACGCCCATCCACCAGCCCATTGAGCTGCTGCACCTGACTGGCGCCCAAGTCCGGCTGATACGACACCCATACGGCGCCGTGCTCCAGGCTGTGGACGGCGTATTCATCGTAGATGGGTCGGTCGTACACCCCGCAATTCTGCCAGGTACTGTTGTGCGCCCCGCCCGCCGGTGAGCGCTGGGCATAGTCCAGTCGCCCAGCTTGGTGCAGCCCACCTTCATTCTTGAAGCTCTTCACGCCCTCAATTTCACCGCCGTTTTGGGCACAGGCAGCGAGCAGGACGGCGAGCGGCAGAAGACGTTTCATGGCACTCCTTTCACAGATTGACCTTGCGGCGGTCGAATTGAGCGAACTGAGGTGGAGTCGGACACGAGCCTTTCCCTGAGGGCGTTCGATATCACAGCGTGGGCACCCCGATCTTTTGAAGGCCGATATTCAAGCGTTCCCGGCTCAGGCCGCCCCGGTCCACATGCTGAACCACGCCATCAGCGCTGATGAAGAAGGTCTCTGGTACGCCAGCCACCCCGTAGTTAATGCCCGTCCGCGTGCCAGGATCACGAAGGTTGGGGTAGGCCAAGCTGTACTCGCGGATAAAGTCGCGGGCGTTCTGCTCACTGGGCTCCAGATACAGCACGCCGAGGACCACAAGCCCCTCCTGACCCGTCTGACGCGTACTCAGTTCCCGGAAAAGGGGCGCTTCCTCACGGCAAGGCCCACACCAGGACGCCCAGAAATTGAGGATGACCGGCCGTCCCTGGAGTGAGACGAGGCTGATGGTAGAACCGTCGAGGGTCTGCAAGGTGAGCGGAGGCGCTGATTTTCCCACAAGAGGACCGCCATCAGTGGCGTTGCGCGCGGGACTCAGGAGGGTGGCCGCCAGAAGAGCAACCAGACCAGCAGCCAGGAGGGGGGGCAAGAGCTGGCGCCACAGGGGCGGACGTGGTGAAGCGGAGAAGAATGGTGTCATGTGTGGCTCCAGGACCACGACCATTTGGGCGTGGGCGTTTGATGCTCAGGGGGCCGGGAAAGTCCAGCAAGACAGTTGCGACGCATCTGCAGCCGGGGGTGAGGCCTTTCCGACGGTCAGACATGGCGAACACGGAGGGCCACGCCTCGATCTCTCCGCGCACGCGGTGACCTCAGCCGTCGTGCCCGACTGCTCCTTCAAGGGCGCGGCGCCATCACGTAGGCCATGCCGCCCGCATGGTTCAGCCACAGCCGTTCGAACACGGCCCGGGGGTACGTGCGTTTAACGGTCGCGTCGGACGGCGCGGCCGGGTCGTTCACGACCGGGTTCCCTCGGGCGTCAAAGCCAGCCAGGACCAGCAGATGCCCATTCGACCACGACAGGGGCGCGCCAGGGAGTTCGCCCGCTTGAAACCGAATGCTGACGGCCAACGGTATGCTGCGCTGCACGAACACCTCCGCGTCCCGCAAGCTTCCCAGGCGGGTGACATACGCCTGGAGGCCCTGTCCCCCGGCGTAAGCGGTATTAAACGACCAATTGCCATACCCGTCGTACGCCTGATCAAAGGTGGCTGCGGCGGCGACCGGCACCGGTACAGGCCGGTTCCAGAAGCCGAGCAGCATGCTGACGCTGGTGGGACTGCACCAGACCTCCCCACCACCCGGGTAGATCATCTGCGACCGGCGGGGAACGTCGAGCACGCGGTTCCAGGCATTGTGCTGGCCGGCTTTGCCCTGATCTCTCAGGCGCAGCGCGGTGTCAGACGTATTGACGGACAGCAGGTGAACTTGGAGACCCGCGCCCAGGGTCACGCGCGTCTGAAAGGCGGTGCTGCGGAAGCCCAGCGTCAGGGTGTCGGTGTTGACCGTGCCGTCAGCTGTGCGTGTGACGGGCGCGCTGCGCCGCGCGCCACTGGCCCGCCAGGTGCCGAATCCGAAGTACGGCGTCCAGCGGCCATCGGGCCTGCGCACCCGCACCTCGAGCTGCAGGGCGCTGCCCGCTGGGCCCGTCACGTTCCAGCTGGGAATCAGCTCATTGAATGGCGCGACTTCCATGACGGGGGTCTCCAGCCGGCCCCCTGCCGTGGCTGGCAGGACCTGCCAGGTGGACGGCACACTGGTCTCGGCCTGTGCCGCCTGAATCAGAGGGGAGGGAACGCCAAAACTGGTCTGCTGAGCGTAGGGTGCGGCGGCCCCCACAGACAACAGGCCTGTTCCGAACAAGGTCGTGCGTGCAAGCTTCACAGTCCTGACCTTAAGTGCGCCCTGTTTTGTTCGTGTTAAGGCGAACGTGGGGCCCGCACGCCGCCTGGGCCTCGCCAGCTTCACCCCATGTGGAAGGCACCCGCGCTGGGTGCCTTCGGCCGGTTCTTGTGGTGAGGTGTGGCCTGGACGCGGCGGATCTTATCCGCTGCTGGCCCCTCCGCCTGGGGCGCCGCGCCTTACAGGCCGCGCTTCTTGAGCCACGTGCGGTAGTCGAGCATTTCTTTCGCCTGCGCCGTGATGATGGTTTTGGCAAGGCTCAGCACACGGGCGTCCTGCCCCTGCTGCAAGGCGAGGTTGGCCATGTCGATGGCGGACGCATGGTGGGGCAGCATGCCCTGCACGAACGCCACATCCGGGGTCTTGGACTTCTTCACCATGTCGGCCATGCCGCTCATGCTGCTTTTCATCTGGTTGGCCATGGCGGTGTTCACACCGCCCATGCTTTTGAGGAGGGTGTTCATCTGGGTAATCTCGCGGGTCTGATCCTTGATCACGGCGTTCGCCCAGGCTTTCACGGTGGCGTCCTTGCTCACCGGGAGCGCGGCCTTGGCCATATCCACCGCCATCTGGTGATGGGGCACCATCATGCTCAGGAACGCGCGGTCAAAGGCTTTTCCCTCGAGTTTGGTCAGGGCGCTCAGGTCCATTTTGTCCATCTTCATGGCGCTGGACGCGTTGCCCATGCCCGGCATATTGCTGTGGTCCATCCCGGCCATGCCCTGGGCAAGGGCCGCGCCGGTCAGCAGGGCTCCTGCCGTCAGGAGGGTGATCAGGCCAGCAGGTTTGGGAGTGCGTCGTGTGGTCGTCATACCTTCACCCTAGAGAAGACATGTAAAGTTCCTGTAAAGCCCGCCCCGCGCGGTAGGCTCAGGGGGCGTATGCGCCTGTTTCCCCGACTGCTGCTCAACCACCTGGCCGTGATGGCGGTGCTCAGCGTGGTGCTGCTGGTGGCCGCAGAACTGGCGGCGCATCCGTTCATTCAGCACCACGTCAACGAGATGGTGCAGCTGCTGGGGGACGCGGGGGCCGCCATGCGCGGCGACTTGAACGAGGGCATGCGCGCCACCCTGACCCGCGCGCTGCTCAGTGCCCTGCCGCCCGCGCTGCTGGTGGCGGCCGTGACTGCGTGGGTGGCCGCGCGCCGGGTGACGGCGTCGGTGCGCACCCTGCAGGCGGGCAGCGCTGCCCTGGCCCGGGGGGAGTACCGCCGCCGGCTGCCGGAAGGCGGGCAGGATGAACTGGCGGAGCTCGCGCACAGCTTCAACACCATGGCCAGCACCCTGGCCAGCGTGGAGCAGTCGCGGGTGGAACTGATCGGGAACGTCGCGCATGAGTTGCGCGCGCCGGTCGCGGCGGTGCGCGGGTACGTGGAGGCCGCGCAGGACGGCGTGATGGCGCATGACCAGGCCTTGAGCGCCATTCAACGGGAACTGGCGGGCCTGGAGCGCCTGGCGGGGGACCTGAGTCTGGTCAGCCGGGTGGAGGCCGGGCAGGTGGAGTTGACGCTGCAGGACGTGCTGGTGGCGGCGTTGCTCGCCCAGGTGCAGGACCGGTACGCGCTGGCGTTCGAGGACAAAGGCGTGACACTCCAGGTAGACGCAGGCCGGGCAGGACTGCAGGTGCGGGCGGATCCGGCGCGATCAGCGCAGATTCTCGCGAATCTGCTGAGCAACGCGCTGCGGCACACCGCGCCGGGCGGTGCGGTGCGGGTGGGCGCGCAGGACGCCGGCGGTGGGGTGCGCCTCGTGGTGCAGGACACCGGCACCGGCATCGCGCCCGAGCACCTGCACCGGGTGTTCGAGCGCTTCTTCCGGGCGGACGCGGCCCGCACGCGGGGCGAGGGCAGCGGGGTGGGCCTGACGGTCGCGCGGGGCCTGACGCGGGCGATGGGGGGCGAGTTGAGCGTAACCTCCACGCCCGGTGTGGGGAGCGTGTTTCAGGTGGAGTTGCCGGCCAGCAGGGACCGGCTGGACCCGCCCGCCTTTACAGAAACGTAACGTCCGACCCGTACGGTGGCCGGGATGAGACGGATGGTCGGCTGGGGGGTGGGGGCGGCGCTGGTGCTGGCGCTCGTGGGGTGCGGGCGGGCGCCGCAGGCGCAGACCTTGAGTGGGGACTTTCACGCGCTGCAGGTGCTGGGCAGCGGCACGGTCCTGTACGGGGAGCATGCGGGGGTGCGCCGCAGCGTGGACGGGGGGCGGACGTGGGCCGCGCCGGACGGGGCAGGCGACGCCATGGCGCTCACCCGGACCCGGGACGGCACGGTCCTGGCAGGGCATGAGGTGCTGAAGGTCAGCCGGGATGACGGCCGGACCTGGACGGACCTGGGGTTCGGGAACCTGCCGGGCCGGGACCTGCACGGGTTCGCGGTGGACCCGGGCCGGCCGGAGGTGTGGTACGCGAACGTGATGGGGCGGGGGGTGTTCCGCACGGCAGACGGTCAGGACTGGACGCACCTGTCGGACGCCACGGCGGGCGCGTCGGTGCTCGCGGCAGGCCCGCAGCCCGCGCTGTACGCGCTGGACGCCCAGGGTCTGCTGGTGTCGCCGGACGGCGTGACCTGGACCCGGCGCCCGGACGCGCCGCGCGGCGTGCATCTGGATGTGCACCCGGACAGTGGCGTGCTGTTCCTGGCGGGGCCGGACGGCGCGTTCCGGTCCACCAATCAGGGGCGGACGTGGACGTCCCTCGCGTTGCCGGAAGGCGCGCGGCTCATCGCGGTGTCGCCTCAGAATGGGGATCAGTTGATCGCGGTGGGGCGCAGTGGCGCGGTGTACCGCTCGGCGAATGGTGGAGGCCGGTGGCAGTAAGGGAAGGGGGTGCACCGGGGTTCGTGCCTTGACCCCCGTCACGCCCTGACCTGCCGGACCGGCTCCATCACCTGTCTGACAGAAGCTTAACGAGCTTTGGTTACGGTAAGCAGCGTTCCAATCGTAAGGAGGACAGATGGATCCGGTGTTTGTGCAGATTGGCAATTTCACGATTGCCTGGTACGGCGTGCTGATCACGCTGGGGATTGTCGCGGGCGTGTGGCTGGGCACAAAGATGGCGCGGGAGCGTGGCCTGAACGTGGACCTGTTCAACGACATGATTCTGTGGATGATCGTCTGGGGCCTGGTGGGCGCCCGGCTGGTGTTTGTGGCCACCTCCTGGCACCAGTTCGAGAACATTCCCTTCCCCCGGGTGCTGCTGGACATCGTCAACCTGCGCCAGGGCGGCATTTCCATTCACGGGGGCCTGATCGGCGGCATTCTGGTCATGCTGTACTACGCCCGCCGCAAAGGCATGGACTTCTACCGCTACGCCGACCTGTGTGTCCCGGGCGTGGCCTTCGGCATCATCGGCGGGCGCATCGGCAACATCATGAACGGCACCGACACCGTGGGCCGCGTGACCGGTTGGCCCGTGGGCTTCCGCTGGCCGGACAGCGCCCGCGCCTTCCACGACGGCATGTGCATCAAGAATCCCAACCCTGACATGGACCTGTCGCAGTACTGCCAGCGCATTGGCGATCAGCTCGTCATGACCGCGCCGGTGCACTTCACCCAGCTGTACGGCGTGATTATCGGCATCATCCTGTCGGTCGCCGCCTTTTTCTGGCTGCGGTCGCGCATTCCCGGCTGGGCCTTCTGGCAGTTCTGGCTGTGGTACTCGATTCTGCGCGCCGGCTGGGAAGAAACCTTCCGCCTCAACCCCCTGTCGCCCAGGGCCTACCTGAACCAGGGCCTGGACGCCCCCGGCATCGGCTTCTTTACCGACACGCACCTGATCAGCATTCCCCTGATTCTGGTCAGCATCTGGATGCTGCTGCGGTTGAGAAGAAGGACAGCGGCCGTGCCGGTGTAGCGCCTGATCCGCAGTGCTCCCATGGCCATTCTGGTGGAACCGCGCCTCCCTGTTGAGCCTGGGCCCGCCTCGGAAGGTCCTGGGGGATGAGGGTGGTCCACCGCAGTGGAAGTGAGGTGGGCGGTCTCCAGATGGTCAGCCCGGTATGGCCCGGGGCGCGTCCTCATCGCGGAAGCGGTACCCGACGCCACGCACCGTCTCCAGAAAGCGGGGGGCGTCCGGGGGATCGCCCAGTTTGCGGCGCAGGGCGGTGATGTGCACGTCCACCACGCGTTCGGTGCCGGGGAAGTCCGGCCCCCAGACGCGCTCGAGCAGGCGTTCGCGGGACCAGGCCATGCCGGGGTGCTGCGCCATGGTGCTGAGCAGGTCGAATTCCAGTTTCGAGAGCTCGACCCGCACACCGGCCAGGTGCACGTCCCGGGCGCGCAGGTTGATGGTGAGGTCGCCCAGCGTGAGGGTGTGGTGCACGCCGGCGCGGCGCAGCAGGGCGCGGATGCGGGCGGTGACTTCGCGGGGGCTGAACGGTTTGACCACATAGTCGTCCACGCCGCCGTCCAGGCCGAGCAGTTTGTCGTCCTCTTCCCCGCGGCCAGTGAGCATCAGGATGGGCAGGCTCAGGCCGGCGGCGCGGGCGCCCCGGGCGAGTTGCACGCCGGTCATGCCGGGCAGCATCCAGTCAAGGACGGCGAGGTCCGCGCGGGGCAGCAGGGCCCAGGCGTCCGGGCCGGTCTGCGCTTCGAGCACCGTGTGCCCTTCCGCCCGGAGGTACACGCGCAGGACCTCCAGGATGGCGGGGTCGTCATCGACAATCAGGACGGTGGGCATGGCCGGCCTTCAGGGTGACAGGGTGAGGGGAGGGCGTGGTGAGGGAACAGTCGCAGGCTCAGGGGCGCTGGGTGTGCCGGGACAGCGGCCGGTGGGCGGCGAGGACCAGGGTGGTGCGTGCCCCCGGCAGGGGGGTGGTCATGTTGACCTGACGGCGGGCCACGGCGCTGGGGAGGCTGACCCATGACCCCAAACACCTGGTGGGCCACGCGGCGCGTGGTCAGTTTCGCGGCCCTGTCGGTGCTGTTCCTGCTCGCGGCGCCGGCGCAGGCGCACCGGGACGGCTGTCACCGCTGGCACTCCTGCCCCAGTGACACCGGCTCGTACGTGTGCGGGGACCTGGGATACACCACGGAGTGCGGGGGCACGGCCGCGCCCGCCGCGGCGCCGCAGGCCGCGTCGGCGCCGCCAGTGAGTGGGTCGAATGCGCGGTACACGACCACGGGCGTGAACCTGCGCGCTGGGCCCAGTGCGCAGACGCTGAAGCTGGCCACGCTGGCGAAAGGGGTGCGGGTCAGTCTGCTGGGCTGCGCGGTCGGCTGGTGCCGGGTGACGTGGCAGGGTCAGACTGGATATGTGGCCCAGGCGTACCTGCGGCGGTAAGGGACCAGTCGCGTCGGCCACCGGACTGGCCCCTTTTGTCTCAATCAGGCGTGGAGCGTTCGCTAGATCTGTGCGTGTTGAGGCCGCAGACTGAGACAATGTCGTTTCGATACGACTTCCGGTCAGTCCGGGGGCGGAGGTGAATCCGCTGTAGCGATATGCACGATTCGTGCGACCTGCGCTTTCTTCTCCTCAATGTGCGCCAGTGTCGTTTCGTAGCCCTCAATATCGCCTGTCCATCCGGCTTCGCGCGCTTCATTGAGGGACGCCCGGGTTTCCTCCTCAATGCGCAGTAACCGGGGCAATTGCTCCACGTCCATGGCCAGGCTGCCACAGCGAACACAGGCATGCTCATGGTGGCATGGCGCGCGAAATGGGCGGAAACACCGGCCCAGCGCAACTGTTCGCTGCTTGAAGTGCTCGGCAAACTCGGCCATTTCTTCCGCCGTTGGCTGATGGTATTCCTCCTCGGGCCGGTTCTTGCGGCGGCGCGCGAGAAACGCCCCGTACTGCTGCACCACCTCCTGCTCATAGGTGGCGACGTACCCGCGCGTGGTTTCCAGGTTGCTGTGGCCCAGGAACCGGGCCGCGATGTGGAGTGGGAGACCGCCATTGACCATCTCAGTCGCGTACACACGCCGGAAATCATGCGTGGTGATGCGCACCAGGTCGCCTTGAGGGGTTCGCAGGTTGGCCTGCTGCACCGCGCGCCGGAGCATCTCATTCACGATCCCCTGCCGGAACAGCCGGCGCGACCCATGCGTGACGTGCTGAAAGAGAAAGGGCAATGGCGGCGAGTGGACTTTCTCCACCAGGTCATACGCGATGATCAGGGGGACGCGGCCATCCCGACCCTTGGCGCGCCGTTTGATGGCTGCCAGCACGCTCATCAGTTCCGGATCAATCGGGAGATAGCGCTCCTGATCCGTCTTGGACGCCACGATATGCAGCACCTTCACCGCCGGATCCACGATGGAGGGCATGATCGACAAGTCCGTGAGTTCGAGCAGTTCTTCCACCCGAATGGCGGTCAGCCGCAGCACCTGAATGATGGCCCAGGTCCAGAACGCGCGTTCCTCCTCGATCTCCGCATTCCACCTCAGGCCGTCGGCCACGCGCTGAACCATGACAGGCGTCCGGCCATCCTGCAGCAGTCTCAACCGTCGCTTGCCGGTGGCAATCCAGGGTCGCTTATACTCGGTGCCCCGGAAGAGGAAGCGTGCCCCGTGCTCCTGGTGCCGGGTTTCC
The DNA here is from genome assembly GCF_020166415.1 of Deinococcus multiflagellatus. Lineage (NCBI taxonomy): Bacteria > Thermotogati > Deinococcota > Deinococci > Deinococcales > Deinococcaceae > Deinococcus > Deinococcus multiflagellatus. The sequence continues at coordinate 20,053 of NZ_JAIQXV010000027.1, read as the reverse complement.
TGGAGGAGGCCCTGCGCGAGGTCCAGGCGCTGGCGGCTGTGCACCACGAGCCGCTCAACATACGGGCGAATGAAACGGGTATGGGCCTGCATCTCCAACCGATGCCGCCGCTTCTGTTTGATGCCGCCTGCCAGATGCGACAGGCTGACGGGTGAGGCGTACACATGCCCGCCCCACTGTTCAGGGTCGGTCAGCGCCCATTCCCGCAAATCGAGGTACATGGCGCGGACGGCGGTAAAGCCGTTGATCGCATTCCTTCGGGGCTCGCCATTGGGCTTGTAGGCGTAACGCTCCCGCCAGGCCTGCGCCACTTGAGGGGGCAAGGCGAGCGTGGTGACCTCGGGATGGTGTTTCTCAACGTCACACCAGAAGTTCCGGACCAGAATGGCCGAAAGGTTGTCGAGCGAGCCGTAGTCCAGCGACGGGGCCCGTTCCTGCAGGTACCGAATCAGCAGATGGCGCACCTCGGGACTGACCACACCATGACGCTCGACGAGGTACTCCACACTGAACTGACCGGCCCGTTGTTTCTGCCCAGCGTGCATCAAGGGCACCTTGACGCCGAGATCGCGCAGGATCTCGCTGGCGGTGGATACGCCTCGGGTGCCCGCCACGGGATTCGTTGTGGTGGTCGCCAGGGCCGCAAATTCTAGGAAATCCCCTTCGGTGAGTGCCAGAAGTGGTTTGCCCTGATGAAGCGCGATCCGGGCCAGGAGTTGCATGGAACTGGCCAGTGAATGGGTGGCGACCTTGCGTGTACGGCCCGTGTCACAGGCAGAGGCGTAGAAGTCAGCCGCTTCGGTCCGCCAGAAGTATTCTTTCAGCCACACGCAGTCCGGGCGAAGCAAAAAGGCCAGACTGGGCCGGAACACCCGCAGGCAGATCAGGGTGCACAGCACACGGCGCTGCAAGCTCTGCCAGTTCGGCCTCGATTCAATGAAAATCTCGTCGTACAGCGGCTCAAGGTGGATCCACCGCTCCTGCCAGGTGTCGCCAGGGTGCGCCAGGAGTGCCGCGAGGTACTGCTCGGCCAGGCGCAGGTTGGCCCGGCGGTATTTGTCGTTCAGGAGCCCCACCTGCGTCATGAAGCTGGCGTAATCGTGCAGGATGGACTCAAACGGCGCCGATGTTCGGGTGAGGACCGTCATTTCCGGAGCCCCGCGTCATCGAAAAACTCTTCCAGGTCCGCTGGATCGTAGCCGTAGCTGGCCGCCATGGGCCTCGGGCGCAACTCGCCGTTCAGGCGCCGCTGGTGATGCTCGGCGAGTTGCTGCTGAACGTCGTCTTCCCGCTGGGCCAGGTAGCGCTGGGTGGTGGTGACGTGGGCATGCCGCAGATGGGCCTGAATCGCGACCAGGGTCATCTGTGGATCGCGTCCAAGGCGGTAACCGCACGTGTGCCGGAAGTCGTGAAACGTCCAGTTCGTCTCCAATGTGGCATTGGCACGGGTGAGCACGGCGCGCAGGGCGTCGTAGGTCAGTGCCTGGCGGGGGTGGCGGCGGGTCACCCAGAGCGGAGCGTCTGGCAGGATGTCGGTATAACCTTTGGCGAGATAGAGGGTGAGCCAGGTAAAAAACTCGGGTGCAGCCCGAATTCAATCTTCGTTTCGGGTGCCCTTGGCGATCAGGCGGACTGTTTGGTCTCCAAAGTTGACGTCGCACAGACGGAGGCGCAAGCTCTCCCCGGCGCGACTGCCAGCCGAAATCGCGAGAATAAAGAGGGCGCGGTCCCGGTCGCAGGTGAGGCTGTGGAAAAACGCATCCCACTGGGCGTCGGAGAGATACCGCGGCTGGGTTTTCGGGAGCCGCTGGCGGTACGGTGTGCGGGCTTCTTGAGCCCAGCGTTCTTCTGGGTTGTGATGGGCGAAGCGCCGCCGCACGGACGGCCGGGCGGGGTTGGGGGGTGCGAAGGTGCCCCGCCCGATGTGATGCTGATAGAACCCCGTGATGACCGTGAGGCGGTGGTTGATGGTGGTGGGCTGATACGTGGTCGGCAGGTACGGTTTGCCTGTCTGTGGGTTGAGGCTGCCGGGAACAGGGGAAGTCAGCCCTCGAGGGATCCGGTTGGTCTTGGTGGCCCGCTTCATCCAGAGGATGTGGTCGCGTACCTGATCAGAGCGAACGGCGTCCCAGGCGATGCCGAGAGGGGCAAGCGCGTTGAGAAACGACTTCAGCTGATCGGCGTACGCCTTGATGGTGAGGGGGCTGACGTCACAGGCCAGCAGCTCCATGAGGTACTGCTCACCAGGCGCGAACACCGCGTCGTCCTGGTCTATCAGCGTGTAGGGGGGCTGGAGCTGAACCTGAGCACGAACACGGTACCGCGACATGGCAACCTCCCCACGGGCTGAACTGGCCCAATCACTGGTTGGCTTGATGGCCTTACCGTGACACACCATCAGACCTTGTGGGGGAGTAGTACGTTTAACAAGTCAGTTTGAGGGTGTAGGCACTTCGTGACCCAGATGCCGGGTCACGTCCTGACAGCCCTGGCGACTCAACCCCAAGTCAATCAGCGGAAAGGCCCGCTCGATGGTGTCCTGCACGTACCGCTGCGGCGCGGCGCAGACCCGGCGCTCTTCGCCGGCACTAAATCCAATCATGACCCGCAGAGGGCCGAAATCTTGACGGTACCCGTAGAGTGCCGCCTTGCTGGACCGTCCCTGGCGCTCGACGTACCCATACCGCTGGGCCAGCAGATGATTCAGGAAGCGGTAAATCACTTCTGTTTTCAAGTTGGGCGAGCAGGTGGAGCTGAAGCCAACCCCGCCGATCGTGTTGTTGCGTGCCCACTGGTGATACAGACTCTGCCACGCCGGACTGTGGAAGCCCATGTCTGGTGTCAGGTGAACGAACGTGACGTTACGCTCGGCCAGCAGCGCCTTTTTCCGTTGCAGGTAGGCTGTCGTTTCCGTGTACTCGTCCCCTGTATCGCTGGAAACCACCAACAGGTCACCCTGTACATACCGGCGCCGGAACGCACTGTCTTCCAACGCCAACGCCACCAATGTGGCGCTGTCCTGACCCAGGCCGTCCGAAATGACGGTCAGGGGGGCTTTACTGGGCGTCAGCAAGGGAGCCTCGAAAGTGTTCATCCTGTGTCATGCACCCCTGGACTGGTCCAGGGGTGACGCACGCCAGATCTGCACCTTTCTGGTCTAAATCTAACGAGCCACGCTTTCTGCAAGCACCTGCGGCAGATAAGCCAGAAGAGAAGCGTAGCCTGCCGCGTTCAGTTCAAGCCTGAGCCCTCGTAACGGCGCGATGACAAACCGCCCAGCAGCGGGCCAGCTGCGCAGGGTGCTCCCGTCTGACAGGAGGGTCGTCACGGCACTTGTCTGAGCCTGCACCAGCAAACTCAGGTCACGTCGCTGCACCTGTGCCGCCACTGACAACTCTTCAGTCAGGAGTTCGACGGTCCCCACGTGGCGCCGGGCCATCAGCGCGTATCCGTAATGCAGGGGCAACGTCGGCGACTGTTCCGGTACCGGACCGCAGGTCTCCAACTGCGCCGTGAGCTCCATCAGCAGTGACAGCAGCGGGACTTGCAGGTGGGCGTCTAACCCCCGGTCCAGATACACCGTGACCTGCGGTTGCCCCCCAGCCCACTGACCCTCCTGAAAGACCGTCAGTGGGGTGCCACCAACTGTTAGGACCGCAAGACTCGTTAACTGCAAGGTTCGCAGAAGAAAGGTGGCTTCTTCGGGAGACACCACCAGATCAGGCGAGGCCTCCGTCCAAGACGCTGGAGGCGGCGAGGCGGAGCGCCTGACCTGGATCATCACAAAGCCCGCCATGCAGAGCAGGTGGAGACGCTGACTTGGGTGAAGGGCACGCCCTAGCATGACTGACTGGACTAGGCTGTCGTCAACTCCTCTGACGCAGGCTGCTCAGATAGCCACGCCCGCCCTACAGCCGCTGGACCCGCAGATGCCCGCGGGTCGAGATTGACTGAGTCCGTATCGAGCACCACTTCACACAGCTCCTCCCGCTCCCGGCCGTGACACATCACTCTCAGGTGGCCGTATCCATACTCGGTGACCACATGGGCGTTCCCAGCCCGCTCATCTGCGGCCGCGCCCTCCTGATGATGCCAAAACTCTATGTCTGGCCCAGCAGGCCCCGCCGTGACCGTGTAGGGCAACGGCGGAATCAGGGGCACTAAGCTGGCCCCTGATTCCGCCGCAAACTGCTGGTGGATCTGACCTTCAATACACACGCGGGCCCCGCCGTTGATTGAAAGGTACGGCTGCCCCGCCCGGAGTTGGAGGGACATACCCTCATCTTCATACAAGGTGACGGCTGTTCGGCCCAATCCGTAGCCCGCGCGGAGCTGCTCAAATTCACGCACTGTCAGGTGCTGCGCCACCAGGCACAGCAGCGCTGCACTGATCCGCTCGCCGGTCTCCAGATTCAGCGCGCCGCCTTCTGGCGTGGTCAGAAACGTGGTCAAGATGTCTTCCACATGTAGTTGCACGCTGCCGTCAAGCTCACGGCCTTCATAGCACAGGTTGGCAATGGCCCCTTCCAGCTCGGCAATCAGCCCAGTTGTTCCGGTCAAGGGCATGGCCTGGCTACTCGAGGCGCATGCAGCGGCCTGCTGTTTCAGACGTCTGAGTGTGGCAAGTACGGACATGTGCATCCTCCAGAAAAGGGGCGGCTCAGGCGAACCCTTGCGCCAAGCATCCTGACCCTATGGAGCGGGTCAGTCTTTTTCGGTTCGAGCTCGTGGTGCCGCGCGAACAGGTCGCGCAGGTCCAGAGGCAGTGGCGACAATTGGCGGACGCCCTCCGCAGCGTCCTGCCGGAGGCCATGACCGTTATGGTGAGCACCGACGCGGGCTTGTCTGTCTGGTCCGCTGATGAAGAGGTGCTGGATGTGAGCCGGGTGCCGTGGCCGACCGCACAAGCCCTGATCGACCTGCTGGGCGTAGGGTATTGGCTGTTGCCTGGGCCAGGGGTTCGCGGCTCGGAGGTCCGGCCGGCCTGGGAACCCAAATCGCTGCCAGAACAAGGGTGAGTCCCTCAGTGTCATCCAGTCCCTCCCTGAGGCCTTGAGCCTCTTGCGCAGCCTAGGGGCGCGAGGCTTTGGGCTCAGGGAAGCCGCGCGACCTCACCGCTAGGCGGCGCGGTCCGCCTCAGAGCGTTTCGTTGACGCGGTGGAGAGGGCGTAGCGGTCTTGCCGCTTTCCGCCTCTGAAGATGGCCAGGGTGACATATTCGAAATCGCCGTCCGCCTTCTCACGGATATGTTCCGGGTCAGTCGCCTTCGCGCCGCGCGAGAACTTGACGGCCGGAGGCAACTTCATCTTGCGGTTGTCCACGGCTTCCAGCTCACGCCGGCGATAGGCGTGGCCCCGGTGAAGAATCATTTCCTCCCCGTCTGGATTGGTCCACCGCCGCGCACCGATCAGGCTCCAGTCGAAATCGGCTTCGTTGTCAAGGGGAAACTGATAACCCCCAGTGGGCACCGAACCGCTGGTCCAGCCCAGACGGCCATACTGGCGCTGGACCTCTAGGAGTTTGTCGGCGCTTCCAACATCCACTGTAACCCGTGCGCCCAGGTCGGTCAGAAACTCAATGTGTAGCATGTCGGCCCTCCAGAAGGTGATTCATGCCAAGCATTCACCCCCGGCAAGCCGGGGGTGAAGTTCTCCGGTAAATGGCCGGAAAGACGGGAGCTATCAGGCCAACGAGCTGGTCTCCAGCGACGCGACGTGGGTGTCTCTGATGGTGCTCATCGGCCAGTACTTGGTCATGCCTTCAACCACGATCTCATGCAGCTGCTCGGCCGTCACCCCGAATGCGACCTGCAGCCTCGCTTCCCACCTCTCCAGTTCCGCGTGCTTATGGGCCTGATTGGCCCGAACGGAGTTGAGGCTGTCCTGCGCATCAATGGGATAGGCCTGGTCAGCTGTGACGCGGGCACGATTGGTGGCGCGGCAATGGTCCAAATACAGTTGCCGGCGGCGCGGCTCCGATAGTCCGAACCGTTCCTCGGCCGGCGTCTGGACGGCGCGAATCAAGGCGCTCTTGACGTCATAGGTGGCCGGCCTTCCTGTCCGCCAATCGTCGGCTGAACGCATGACCATACCGGCCCAATGCCCGGCGTCGGATCGAAACTGCGCTTCAGAGGCGTAGGCCCACACGAAAACACTGTTGGGGGATGGACGCGCCGAGAAGTCCGTCCGCAGACACTGCGCCTCAAACACATCCTCAAGGAGCTGCCTCACTGCGGCGTCGGTCAGGTCTCCAACCAAGAGCAGGGAGAGGGCCACCTGCGCCTTGGCAGCGTAGTCAGTCAGTGACTCGTCCAGCACCGTGTACGTGAGAGGCACAGGCAAGGCGGCCAGCTGCTCGCCCAGCTCAGCATCAGCCGTGAGGCCGCGCTTCAGCAAAGCCCGCATGATGCCTGCGGCGGCGGCTGAAGGATGCAGCTGCGGGGCCAGCGGCCTGGCCTGCAACACATTCCAGGAGTCCAGCCCGTAGCGGGCCGCGACCACGTGCAAGCATTGCAGGTGAGAGAACTCAACACCTCTCTGGGCCAGATCGTGCCGAATAGCGTGGGCGAGTTGCTTTTGGCCAGCCTGACAGGCAGCGGCCTCAGTGGGATACGCGGACATTACAGCCTCCTTAGAGCGAGTAGGGCGATCAGGTTTCCCGCGTTACCTGACCTGCCGATGCTCTGGAGGTCAAATGTGCACTTGCCTTTACCATGCCAGAGGCTGCGGGAGGTCGGCGGCAAGCGACCGGCCTTAGTGTAAGCCTTTTGGGCCGCCCTTTACAGCAGCGCCGGTTGATTGCCGCGGTCCCGCTGGAGCGGGACGAGCTCTACAGGCCGGATTGCGGCGGGCAGCTCGGGGCACGGGGCGCCGAGCCATGACGCCTGTCTCCGCTCAATGAAAGCCTGGTACAGATAAGCGTGATCCTCGTCCAACAGTTCAAGGTCAACGTCGATTTTTTGAAGATCGCGGCAAAGACGGCTGTATAGGGTCTGTAAATCAGCCCTGATGTCCTGACCGCCGCGCCACTTCGCCTCGAGCCTTTCTGCAGCCAGGTAATAGGCCTGATCATTCTCAAACGTCAGCAGTGCCTGAAAGGCGTGCCATGAGGGATAAAGGGTGCCACTGGCGTTGAATGGTCGGCGCTTCCAGCTCTGATCCTCCTTCCAGAAGGTCAGGGTGACGGTGGCCACTTCGGTCCCACTGGCCTTGAAGCTCCCAGGGGCGTTGGTCTGAAGTGAGACAGGAAATCCCCTGGTTTCCTCAAAAAAAGTGCCCTGCCTGGCCAGCGCTGATGCGGGCAAGATGGCCACCAGCAGGCCATCCACCGCCAGATGGTGCCAGCAGCGCCGTAGGTGAGTCTGCCAGGCCTGCTTGTCGCCCGGTACGGAAAATGGCGGATTGGCCAGAATCACGTCGTAAAGCGCTGTGGGCTGAAACGTCAAATAATCGTCATGCACGACCGTCCACCCACCGGCTTGCAGACGCTGGGCCCGGACAGGATCCAGCTCGCATACATTGATTTCAAACCCGTGCGGCGAGGGAAGGCACCGCTCAAGGGCGGTGAGCAGAGCACCTTCTCCGCCATGAGGTTCCAAGATGCGCAGGGATCGGATTCCACTGGCCCAGCCAATCGCCTCGCTCACGAGACGCGCCACCTGGTCCGCGAGCGGCGGCGGCGTGGGGAAAAACGCCAGCGGATTGCGGTCAGGCAGGAGGCGCGTGGCCAGCGCTTCATCCAACCGCCCTTCGCCCTCTTTCCGGGAACCGTCAAATACATGGCACTCCCGCCGCTTGACCCAGCGCGCCGAGAGTCGCTGAAGTACATCTTTCAACCGGGCATAGAGGTCAGGATCAAGCGGCGGGAGGTGCAATTCCAGTGCCTGGGCACCGCTGCGTGTGGCACTGGACAGCACCGCATGAAGGTCTGAGGCAAGGGGCGTCATGGGCATCGGCCAACCTGAAACCCACCCGGGTCGCGGGTGGGTGACGCAAGACGAAGCGAGGGGCGAGGCATTCACATTGAAGAGTTGTCGGCCAAGAAGCGGCGCTCAAGCGCTGGATAAGGAGCCGACGTGGCTTTTTGGCGCCAATGCCTATGCTGGAGAAGGGTCAGCTGGCGCTTCGTCAAGTACGGCTCTTCCCTTCTGAGTAAGCCGCCAGGTCACCTTGTGCCGTTGAACAGGGTGGGGCGAGGCGACCACCAACTGCCGGCTGACCATACGGACCAGCACATTCTGTGTCGTGCCCTCACCGATGCCCGACAGGGCTTCCAGCTCGAACAGCGTGGGATGCTGCCCTTGACGTTCGCTGGTTTGAAGCAGCCGCAGCAAGGCCAGGCGGCGGCCACGCTCAACTTGACGGCGCGCCAGAAGATCTGGGCTCCAGACAGGAAAATACCGGGTTGCCAGCGTGCCGAGTACACCGCAGACCAGCAGGGGCCAGAGGCCGCCTGTCAGGTTTAGCAGCCGCAGACCAACGCAAGCCAAAAAACAGAGGCCAACCAACAGTGCAAGGTTGCCCCAACTCAGCATGGCGGCCCTTGAGTTGATGAAAGAGATGCCCGGCAGCGACCCCCGGCTTGTTTTCCGTCATCGACTGTACAGAGGGAAATCACGCAACTCCTTTGTGACGCGCGAGGCTTTTTGACATGCGTGGGTCCTCACTGATCAGAGTTTGAATCATGTTCTTGGGCTGCGCTAGGGGGTTGACCGTCAGCACCGAGCGCCTTTTCAGGATGTTGGGCCTCCCGTGGGCGCCGGATAGGCAAGTAGGCGGCTGAAAGAGAGGTGACGAGCAATGTGGCCACGACAGCTGCCATGTTGTCCGTCGTGTTGCTGGTCTCGGTAGCCGTCGAGAGCGCGAGGTAGAGCAGCGCCCACAGGGCGCTTAAAAGAGCGATATTCCTCCAGTACACGGTGGGCTCCCGGTGCTGCGTGGATTCGAAGTGGCACGAGCCGGCCTTGGCGTCTAAGCCGCGATGAGTTTTCCTGGTCGCTGCGCGGCGGCGCGGCCAGCATCCGTGATGCGCACCCCAGCCTGGTTCAGGCGGGTGTACCCGTAGCGGGAGAGTTCAAGTACCTGCCCTTCAATCTCTTTAAGCCGGACAGCGCAGGCTTCAGCAATTTCGGGCAGCGTGGGATCCCGGCCAAGTTCACGGCCCGCCAGATGGACCGCTTTCAGTGTTCGTTCAATAGGTAAGTGCATGCAGAGCTCCTGAGAAAGGGCTGGACGCTCTCTGCGTCCAGCCCGGGCGCCAGCGGGCCCGTCACAGCCGGGCGTTGGTCCGCAGGTCATGTCCGCGGCTGGCATTCAACCGCGGCTGTCTTTACCGTGAGCGCGCGAGGGTCACAAGATCAAGTGTTGCAACACTTCAGCGGGTTAGCTGCGTCAAACGGCGCAGGCCAGCTATGCCACTGCGCGGATGAGCAGCGCGTGCGTGCGGGCTAGCCTCTAAGGACGCGAGTTGAGCCGGTTCAAAGCACACCGGTCCAGCCCGTAGCCAGTGGAAATTCCCCTGCTGATGCTTGATAGCTCAATTGGGAGAGCAACCGGCTTTGGACCGGTGTGTTCCAGGTTCGAGTCCTGGTCAGGCAGCCACGACGTCGGGGTCCCTGTGGGGACCCTGACGCCTTTACGGTCTGGACATGACGCTGGCCGCGAAACACAAGATCCTCCGTGACGATCTGCAGGCTCAACTTCCCCACGGCATTGTGGTCGACAGTGTCTCAGAGCAGGGGTCAGAGGCATTGACCGTCCTTCTGCGCTCACATGATCCTTCCACCCTGCAGCCCACGCAGCACACCCTGACCGTAACCGGCTGCTGGTCCGCACAGACCGTTCTGACTCAGATACTTCAGCTCCTTGACGACGGGTGGCCCCAACAGAAAGAGCGGTGATGACAGCCGGTTAGGCTGCCCGTCCCTCTCCCTTGTCCACCAGCTCAATCACAAGTGCTGTGCTGCGCGGGACCGTGACCGCCACCTCTTTTACCTCTCCGGCGTGCAATACCTTCGTCTTGATCAGGTTCTGCACTTTCTTGGCGTCGATGGTGGCTACAGCCAGCGCTTGGTCCGCTCCAAACTGCTCCACGAAGCTTTCGAGTGGATAGACCGTGCTGTGACTCGTTTTCAGCACCGCCCGCAAACCTGCGCTCTGCACTGTGAGACCGCCCTGCAGGTCAGCTTTAATCAGAGCGTTGAGGGCATCTTTTTCAGCTTCAAGTGGAGCAATCAGCGCGCGCAGTTCTTGATAGCGGACCAGGCGCTCTTCAGGGGTCAGGGCAGACAGTGCGGCAAGATCTAACATGGCAGGCTCCTCGGTTCAGCTGGCGTGGGGGAAGTCGGGGAAGAGTGAACCGGATTCGGCGGAACTGTTCAGCTTGAGAAGAGGCGCTCCGGTGGAAACACGCTGCGGTGAAGCGGGACGGCTCTGGAGCACCTCGCCTGCTGATCCCCGCGTGGCCTGAAGATCAGCGGGACTGAACAGCTGGGGGGTGTGCACCTGCGACAACCACTGGCCAATCTCCCGCAGTCCCCGCTCTACACCCCGGTACCCGACATAGGTGCCGTCACAAGAGTCGGCGTGGCAAAACGTCAGATGACGCATGCGCCGGGCGCTGTTGACCCGGCCAACGTGGGTCCGGCAGCCTGCCGCATGGGCCTCTTGAAGCAGCCAGGCCCCCTGAGCGGCGCGCCAGGCATCTGTACCGCCGAGGAACGCCACATCGCATGGAGGCAACTCCAGGTGTTCAGCACCGTCTTGCAGGCAATAAGCCAGGGGGAAACCGTCACTGGCCATCAGAGGGGCGTAGTGGAGGTAAGCGCTGAGGGTGGCGGCGCCGTCGCCAGGCACGTCTGGCACCACCACGAAGGCGCAGGTGGCCTGGTGGGCTTGAAGCCGACCCAAGTGGCGCACGTAGCTTTCGTGGTCGTAACCGTGCTTACTCAGGGCGTCACAGTCACTGGCCCACCGGCGCCCCTGACGGATGCTGCTGGTGTTGCCCATACGCGGGCCTGTCATCACCCCCAGACGCGGATGTGCATCCAAGCGGTCAAGATCACTGCTGGTTGAAGCGAAGTACCACATGAGCGGCCAGAACCCCCGCATGGTGCGGGGGTGAAAGATCAGCTCAACCTCCTGTGGCTGTCCATCAGATCGCCCATCTGTTCAAGGCTCAGAACAAGGCGGCTGTGGCTCTCTAAGGTGGTCACGCAAGCGGTCGACGTCGTGGTTGGGGACAGCCGCGGGCAGGGGTGGCCGGGTGTCTTCCGGCTCGGGGCGCTCCAGCGCATCGATATTGGGAATCACAGCGGCGGTCCGGCCGGTACGCTTCGTGGCCGAGAGTATTTCCTGCAGGAGAAAGGTCTTGCCCGCCCCCGCGCTGCCGAGGATCGCCAGCGGGTGACTGAACGGCCCGGCCGGGTCCAGGACAAGCTGGGCCCCTGCGGGCAGCCGCAGCGGAGTGGGCGGGGCCTGGAGCGCAGCGGTGGAGTCAAGGTCGCCCTGCTGTACCGCTTGGCGGGAAGAGGGCTGGCGACTGGCCCGGCCCATGGTGAGGGGGCTGTCCTCAGGAATGGTGAGAACGTCCGCTCCCGGCACGGCCGGTTCTGAGGGAACGTCTTCTGCCAGCCCAGACTGAGGCAGTTCAAAGACACGCTCCAGCGCGTCCTGGCTCTGGTGCTCGGTCAGATCGGCGCCGTACCGAGTCAAGGCCTGTCGGAGGGCCAGGTCCTGTGCCAGTGCTGGGAGCCGCTCCAGCCCTGGCCGGGCTGAGAGGGTGTTCCAGTCGGTGCCGTGTAGCGCGGCAATGACTTCCAGGGCCCGCTGAGACCCCAGGGGGTTGAGACCTAGGTCTGCCAAGTGACGGATGAGTCGTTGGGCGGTGCGCTTGTGGGCACGCCGCAGCGCCTCCTGGTGGAGGCGAGACGGGGCGTTGGACATTACAGGCTCCTTCAGACGAAAGAGGTTGAGGGTCCCGCATTCCCCAACCCCGTCTGAGGGCGGTGGTCTGGGTAATTACTCGGGTCGCGCTTCACCTGACCAGACGTGCTGGCTGCGAGCGGCATAGGCGGCGAACCAGGGCCGATTTCATTGTGGGTTGGGCCAGGGAAGCGGTCAAGGGCTTCAGCTCAGGTCTTCTCCAATTTCTGGGTCGTCTGGGGCTCAGAGAGGGCTGTTCAGGTGCAAGCCCCTGAAGACTTTGGAGGGGCGGTACCGCCAGGCCAGCACCATCAGCTTCACAAGTGGGCTCTTTGAATCCCTGGTACACTCGCACCCGTGCCTGGCCGCGTGGGGACGCGGCGGTCACGCCGAATGGGGCGGGGCGCGCAGGTAGATTGTGCGCCCCGCCCGTTGTTTGACCGGTAGGAGTTGACCCGAAGTGTTCTGGTCCAAGCGGCGCACTTGGCGACCGGCTCCCTTCAGAAGGCGTGAAGTCAGCGCCGATGACCCTGAAGGGAGCCGGCTTGTGCCGAGATGCGGGGTCTCCCAGTCTCATGGTGCGGGGGCCGTGGCCACGTGCAGGGTCACCCTATCCTTCTTTCGGGAGCCCCTGCGTCACCTGTGTCAGAACCGGCTGGAAGGACCGCACCATCAGTGGCCAGCCTGGGTGAGGTGACGGCTGAAGGGACACAGGCGGTCCGGTCCGCTCCACGACAGCCAGAGCAGGACACGGGGACTCATCCCAGCGGACCGGGTGCAGCAGACGGCGCGCCAGGCGCAGAGGTATGCCCCGTTCAAGCAGCATCACCACCCCCAGGATGTCGTCATTCTCGGTCAAGGGGCGCCGGTCTTGCAGCACCGCCCACTCCAATGCCCGGAGCGCGACTGCCCGCGCGGCCTGCGCCTCGTTCCCATCAAAGTCGATCTCGAACGCCACACTCTCTGGGGTGCAGGCCGCCACAAAGGCGGCGGGCAGGGCCTGCAGCTCGGAGCAGCTGGTGAGGTCGACGTCAGGAAGCGGCCGCTCATCCGAGGCCCAGGGGTCCGGGTCCGGCCAGCGGCCCTGCGCGAGCGCCGCCGCGTGTTGGGCGATGGTGGCCGTCCTTGGCCAAGCCTGGCGCGCTTGCGTCAGCAGCGCCCTCTTGGCCTGCTGATAATCGGCCAGGGCCGCCTGGGCTTCCGGCGGCGTCCGCACCTGCGGCGGTTGGGGTAGGCCCACCAAACCCCATGGCAGCCTCCGCCAGCGGTCATCCAGCGCCGAGAGCAAGGTCAGGCCGTCGTGCACGAACGCGGGGCCCCGCAGTTGCTGACCATCCCACCGCAGGAGCGGCACCCGCTGCTGCCAATGCGTCCCCAGGTTGAGCGCCAGGGTGCCCGCTGTCGTAACGCGCTCGTCAACCTCGGACGCGGCCACGCTGGTCCCCGACAGCAGCGCCGTCCGGGCGGCCTCTGCTGTCGGGAAGAGCCCAGGCCACACCCCGCGCACCGAAGGGGCCCAGAGCACCCAGCCCAGGGCCTCGCCTGTTTCTGCCTGTAAGGGCGCCGCTCGCCAGACGCCCGACCAGGGCAGCGCCGACCAGATCTCGTCCTGACCGAATCGCCCCCAAGCGCTCGCCATAAGCCGCCGCAGCTCCGCGTCGCTGGGTGTGACGCAGGCCGGTATCTGTGCCAGCACCCGCTGAAGGCGCGCCCAGGTGTACACCTGTTCACCGGCGCCCAACTGATAGCGCCGGGCCGGTGCGCCCAGGGCCACCATCCGCTCGCTCAGGGAATGGGGACGTTCCTGGTTCATGCCGCTGTGCAACTCGTCCAAGTAGAACAGTGAACGGGACCCGGTGCGGGAAGGGGGAGACGGAGGCGGCCTTAACTGGCGGTCCAGCGCGGCCACAGCCAAGTTCTCCAGGTGAGCGGCCTGCGCGAACCGCTGCGCCTGGTCCAGCGGGACGGTCGTGCGCTGGAAGAGGGCCCAGGTCACCTGCCCCTGGATCCAACCGGCCGGTAAGGTCGGGCGCAGCAGGTCAGCTACAGCCGGGGGCCAGCGGTCTGGTGGCACCCGCTCGCCCGTGGCCAGGTCAGTAACAGGCAGGGCGGGCGGGATGTGTATCGGCAGACCCGTCCAGTCCAGGGTGGGCTGCGCCTCCTGCTGGAGATCGTGGAGATCGCGGTACCCCAGGGCCTGGGCCAGCCAGGTCTGGGCGGTGGCGAGCGGCAGCTGGGCCGCCTTGGCCAGGCCGCGTGCGGAGCGGGTCAGCGGTCCATGGAGATCGGCCGTGGTGACGGGGATGCGCATGAAAAGGGTCCTTGCCGCAGCGCGGGATTCAGGTGCTGGCTGGCCGAATCCGCTGCGGACATGAACAGGGAACCGGAGAGGAAGAGAGACACTCAACACTTCGCGGCACAGCCTTTGCCAATTGCCAGCGGCACGGGGGAAGTGAACCCCACTCTGTCCCAGAGTCTAGGCAGTGGCCGGTGCCCGATGTCAAGTCGGACAGGCGGCCGCCCCCAGACGGGGCGCCGGGTAGACAGGATCCATCCGGCAAGGTGAATATTGGCCCTGCGGCCCAACTGGCCGGCACCGTCCGAAGCGCCTGCACGGAAACGTCAACCCCCTGAGGAGCCGGTGCGTTCGAAGGGTGGGTGGCTGCGGGCGCCAACTGCACGAGCAGCGGGAGCGCCTAGAGCGCGTGGTAGTCGCTGATCCCGTCCGTGAAGGTGAACTCGGCGGGCTGACCCTCCAAGCGGGCGACGTGCAGCACATCCCCGATGCGCTCATCGTGCATCACGAGGTAATAATGCGACACGGTCGGCAGATCAAGGGGATTCGGGTGGTCGTCATCGGTGGGGTACATCACCGCGACGGTGGGCCCTGGGGTACTCAAGTGCCCGACCAGCGTGCGGGTGTCGACCAGGTGTACGCTCCGGCGCTCGGTGACCTGATTGACCTGCGCGAAGGTCTCGTCCAAGGTGTCGCGCAGGTCCGGGAGCGTGTCGAGGGCGTCCTGAACGATGGCCTGGAAGAGCGCTGTTCGGGGGTCAGCGATGGGGTCCTCCGGCGGCTGGATGAACGGTGGACGGGGTGCAGGCGCTCCCGGTGGTGCGGCTGCCGGCGCCGACGACTGGAGGAGCTGCGCGACCAGGTCAGTCAGGCGCTGCTGAGCCTGCGGAAGATCCACCGTGCAGACGCCGCCGTCCGCGTCCAGCGTGCCGGTTACGGCGCCCGCACGGATCAGGGTGGCGTACACGTCAAATTTCCACCCGCCGTTGCCAAATGGCCGTTTGGCGCTGAAGGTCTCGTCGTTGAGCAGGGCAGTGAACAGGTGCTGCAGGTAGGCCCGGAGGGTGAGGGGCTGGGGGAAGTCGTCGGAGAATACGTCAAGGTCCAGGAGAGCATTCAGGGTCATCTGGGCTCCAATGAAAACGAGTGTGGCCCAGACGGCGGACGCCTGGGCCAGAGGGTGGGTTGAGAAGGTCGCTCAGCGAATGGCGCGGTTGGATCTGTGTGGGGTCGTTTCGCCCCGGCGAGCAGGCAGGACAATCTTCTTGCCCGGCCTCACCTGTTCATCCGGACGGTCATCATGACCAGGTTGGTCTGCGCGTGGCTCAGCCCAAGACGGTGACTTTCGGCCATGATCTGGGTGCGCGGCGCCCGGCGACGCTGTTGCACAAACGCAGTGAACTGGGTGATGGCACACGCCTCGCATTGACCGCTCTGGTTCAAGGGGCGACGGGATGGCTGGTGGCACTGGGTGCAGCAAGGGGCCGGACGGCCGATGGCAGGTGTATCAGGGTTAGCGTGATGCATGGTGGACGCTCCTTGGGGTGAACAGCAGAACCCTCCACCGCGCAGGTCGGGTGGAGGGTGAACAGTGCCTCAATGCACCTGCTGTGGCAGGCAGCGCTGGGGCGAGGGAACTGGGGCCCAGCGCAGTGGGGCCTGGTCAGGCTGGGGCGCGGCGGGCGACCGCGAGGATCAGTTGGCCGGCCAGCCAGGCGTCGCCGGCAGCGCTGTGCGCGCGGACCTGGGTGGTGTCGATCCCCTCAGCCTCACAGGCTTCCGCGAGCTTGACAGTTTTCCAGAAGCCGCGGCTGGTGCTCCAACGTGGCGTGGGGAAGAGCGAAGCGTAGGCCAAAGCCACACAGCCGAATTCCGGCAGGCCGCGTAGATCAAAGGTGCGCTCGATGACGGGCCGGTCAAAGGCTTCGACATACGCCAAGGGCGTGTTAAGGGTCAGCAGCTCAAGCACCTCAGCGACATGTGTGCGCAGGTGCGGGAGGCCGCGCAGCTGCTCACGGATGTCCGGGGCTTGCATGGCCAGGGCCCCTTCGGTCCAGGGCGTTTCAGGCTCGCCGCGCACGTCGAGGAGTATCCGGGTGTGCCCAGGACGGCCGGCAGCGATCTCCCAAGCCTGGCCCTTAAGGCCAGTGGTTTCGGTATCAAGCACGAGGGCGCGGGGGTCCGTGGCCCAGGCGCGGAACTGGGCGAAGGCGGCCGCCTGGGTTTTGGCGGTCGTTTCGGCGCTGGGCTGCGGGTAGGCTGGAGTGGCGGGTTGCTCAGTCTGCGTCATAGGGCATCATCCTTAATTCCCTCAACCCCGCGACTGCGGGGTGAAAGCAGTTCTTCGCCCGGACGCCTCCTGCCGAAGCGGGCATTCTGGGACGAAGGGAACAGATTGGCTGAGAGCGCCAGCAGTCTAGATGTGCCCGGCCACTCGCGTCTTTGCATTTACAGCGGTGAACACTGGCCTGACTGGCGAGGGCCAGAGCCTGATCCAGCAGCGGCTTCTGTGAGTGTCCCAGCGCGAGCTTCCTGCCATGACCGTAAGCGGCGGCGAGCCGTCTCCACGTACTGCGCCCACTCTTCGTCTGACAACTGACTGAGGTGCGGGAGCGCGGTCATGCCACCATCCCAGTTTCGCTGCAGGCACTACAGCGGGCAGGCGTCACCCACCAGCAGCCCTCAAGGCAAGGCCAAGCCTCCGTACATCCGCAGGACGAGCAACTGTGTGCCCCGGTGTATGCCGCGTAGGCCCGCTGGGCCACGTCCTCATCACACATGACCGCCGGACCGTAGAGTGTGCCGCTGTGATCCACGCACGACTCCACCAGGCCCTCATGGATCAGCACCGTCAGCGCGGTCGACACTGTAGCGAACGGAAGATCAGGCAGTAGAGCTGAGAATTCTTGTTCAGGGAGAGGCCCGTGATGCCAGACGACCAGCAACACTTGCCCGAGAGCCTGAGTGGTCACGACTCACCTCCTTCGGGTGAATGGTTAGAGAATACGCCAAATACGGAAAGTGTGCGATGAATTTCGCCTATGACGTGTTTTTCGCCTGTGTCAGTTTCGCTGCGAGGGCCTCGACGGCAATCATGACGTTGCGGGTGACGACCGTGGCGTCGCCGATGATGGCAATTCGGTTCGGCCTGAAAGCATATGAGAATGCCAGCTCATCGAGAATCTGCTTGGCCTTGGGGCAAGTCCGGTAAGCCTGGCGCAAGAAGACCAGGTGAGCGGAAGCAAGTTCCTCGTCTGAAAGCGCGCGGTAACCGCGGCGCCGGGGCGTCAACGGCGTGAAAGGTCCCCCCAGCAGTGTGCCGGAGCGGACGCTGCACTCCAACTGTGCACCGTCTGGATCACCCAAATGGGCCAAATGGGCGAACAGGAGCCCTAATGGCGCTACAGGACGCGCAGACGGCAAGGCGGGGGCCACCTGTGACGTGGGAGCAATGCGCCGGAGTGCGACGGGCGGACGGGCCAGGTTTGGTGTAACAAGCGACATGCCTGTGCCGTCACCGCAGGCGTGCCTGCGGTGACGCTCCTCCCTTCAACGACTGACTCCAGAAAACGACTCATCCTAGGCCAGCGCATCTTCTCGCAAACGTGATGACACTTACCCCCAACCGTGCAGCCAACAGACCATACTGGCCGTGGCTTTGCGGGCCTGTCCGTCCCCTGAAATAACGGTAAATCGCAGCAGTGAAGAGATGTTCTGTTTCGTCATCCTGATGGAGGGCTGAAACAACGGGGACCTTTCAAGCCTCTGAGAAAGGAGACGAGATGTTAGAGAGAAGAGCCGTCGCGACGTCGTTGCTGACGCAGCTTGGCCGTCACAGCCCAGAGTTCAAGCGTGGCCATGTGTATTCACTCCTGGCCCAGCTGTGCGGCTTCCGTAATTCAAACGTCTTGGGGGATCAGCCTACCCTGACGCCGCAGTCTTTAGAAAGGATGACGCCTATGCTTCAGCGGTTTGCTCGTGGTTACGGCGTAGAACTTGCCCCTATCCGGGCGCAGCACATCTTGATGGCCAGCGGTTTGAGGGTTCCTGAGCGCGTCCGGGCACTGCTCTCGCCCTGGGACAACTGGCGGGGCCTCTATACCACGGTCCTGGCAGATCTGCTCGCCCAGGCACCAGACGCCAGTCCAGAGGAACTGGTGGAGCGGTTGCTACAGGGGCGAGGTGAAGCGGTGCAGGCGTTCCACGAGCGTCATCCTGATTCGGGTTTCTCCTCGCGGGCTTTGCTGCAAGCAATGCACGTCCTGCGGCAGAAGTTGGCCGTGCATGAGTGGCAGCACCCTCTGGATTTCCTGGCACGCATTGAGTACGTCACCAGTATCAGTCATGGCCGGGGTGTAGTGGTGGCCTCTCCGCAGATTGAGCACCATGCGGGCAGTCCATTCGAGTATGTCCGGCTGTACCTGGCGGACCGGCAAGGCCACGAACCCCAGCCTGAGCGGGCCCACTTATGGATGCGCCCAGACGGCACCGTGGTGTTTTCCTGCTCCGTCCACGACCTCCATGAGGACGCGTGGCCCCTGCCTGCCATCGGTCAGACCCTGTCGTTTCGCATGACCCCGTCGTTCGCCGACGGCACTGCCATCTGAAGCATCAGTCCCACCACGTGCGATACCGCACATTTCAATACTTCAGCGCCACCTCGGGCTGAAGTTTTTTTGACTGTGCAGCTCCGACGTCTTTGCCAAACTGGTCGGCAAAGGAGGGTTTTATGCCCACTCAATTTGTTCAATTCTCTGTTGGTTCCACCCACCCGCTGTACCAGAATGATCTGGTCGACGCGCTCTCCTCCGCTCTGGAGCATCTGCCCACTCCTCCAGGTTCCGTCGCCCTGGGCGTCAAGGCGTCCGTCCTTGATGGTTTCGGCCCCAAGGGTCAGCGGTTCATGGTAGAGATTGGGCCTCTGGCCGAGGTGTCTCTGGCCTGGGTGCAAGCGCAGATTGACGCCCTGGCCAGCGTTTCGCCTGAGCGGGCGCCCATTCTCGCGAAACTCAATGCCCACGCCACGCTGTCCTTCGGGCCGGTGGAGTTCATGTCCTCCTGATCGGGGCCACCACGTCCGGCGGGCAACCTGTCTTCTGTTCTTCGCACGGGCCGACATCCTGGGTCGGCCCGTGCGGCTCTTCAGGTGTCGCCCGGAGGTTTTTCAAGGGCAGGTCATACTCTGCCCTGATCAGCTCGGCTGCCTGCTGCGCCTGAATCGTCATGGGCGCGTACGGCAGCGACACCAAGTGGATGGTCTGTGCAAACGTTTCGGACAGGCCAAGCGCCTGGAGACTGCCGGCGTCCAGATACCGACCAGCGGTGTGCCACGCCGTCATGGTCACTTCCGCCTCACCCAGAGCGGCGAGCGCCTGGAGGGCAGGGGCAAGTTCACGAACGTAATCAGCCTGCCGCGCAGGGCGAATGCCGATCACCACGAGGTCGGTTCCCAGGCGATCCTGGGCGCCGACCACAAGGCGCCGGGTGAAATGGGCTTCGGCTTCAAAGACGAGGCCTACGTTTTGTTCCGGTTCACTGACTGCCTCGGCCGCGTGATCAAGCAGCGCAGAGCGCTCAGCCATCGTCAGGGCGGCAGAGAGCAGACGCTGCGTCATGCGAACGCCGTGGTCAGTTAAGCAGACGGTTTCGAGCACTACCATGCCGGCACCTTGAACATTCTGGTCATACGGCGCTCAAAACCCTCTGCCGAAGCGGAGGGTGACTTGCTCCGGCGGTTGAAGCTGGCCAGACCCTCCCCGCTCCGGCGTTCACTGGTTTGGAGTGGCCACTGTGTCCACGACCTCTCCAAGAGGCACTTCAGGCAAAGTGCCCTGGG
>NZ_JAIQXV010000026.1 GCF_020166415.1 Deinococcus multiflagellatus | reverse complement strand
CCCTGGGGACTCAGCTCAACCGCTTCATAGTCGTAGTGACACCCCAGCGCTTCAAGTTCCTCGTACGTGAGATTGCGCTCACTCTCTCCGGCCTCAAAGGCTGCCCAGACGCTCAACACGGTCCCGTCAGGCAGTTGCAGTTTGGTGACGGCGCCGGTCGGGGCGCGCACTGCTCGGGTGCCGGGGGGCACCGTGAGGATGCCGCACGCTGTGAAAGAGTCGAGTTTGGCGGAAGAGGGGTCATCAGACTCTCCGGTCCGCCGAGGGCAGCTCGCGAGAGCGCTGCTCCAGTGCTTCAAGCTCGGCCTGTGCCACGTTGAGGTGCGCGCCAGCTGTGTGAACCGCTTCTTCAGCGGCGCGCACTGCGGCGCGGGCTTCTTCTATCTGGGCCTGCAGGGCCGCCGCCGAAGTCACCAGTTGTGGATACAGCGACGTGATCAGGTCGGAGATAACGCGGCGGACGTGATCGTTGGGTTGATCAAACTGGTGTGGGGCCACCCGGCGAACCACTGTGGGCACATTGCTGTGCAGCCGCCCCCCACCACGTGACGTGAAGAAATCATCGTACGTCACGCCCGCTAAGACGATTTGCCGGTCATGCAGGCGCAGATTGAGCCGGGTATCGCCCGGTTCGACGCGGCGGCGGTCAAGCGTGAAGGCCAGAGGCCCCAAACTGGAAATGACCCGGCCCTGAATCAGGCCAGCGTGATTGAGTGGTGCGCGCGGTTGCAGGGCCGCGCGCAGTCCAGCCTGGCTGGTCACTGTGCAGCAGCGCCGGCCTTGACCGGCGCGGTGGTCCGTCACCACCAGGGCCCGGCGCAGAGGGGTCAGCGTCACTGCACCGAACGCGTCTTCAGCTGTTATGACCGGGCCGTCCTCATGGGCTGCAGTCAGATTCAGGGCGTAGGTCAGAAGATCAGTCCTCATAGACGTGGCGGCTGAACCCTGGGCTCCTCTCCAGCCCAGGGTGAATCGGCCCTTCCTGAGAAGTGCGGCCGCCCATGACCCTGTATCTGCACCGTGCTCAGCTCCACGGGACATCGGGCAAGGCTGGCGCAAACCGACCAGCACCCACAGCGAAGGTGTCGAAGGGACGACTTTCGGGCATCTGGCCGGGCTGAGCACGGGTGAGCAGGGTGTCGTCCAGCAGCCAGTGGCCTACGCCATGCAGGTCCATCAGGTCCTGCAGCAGGTCAAGCAGCCGGGAGCCGGACGGGGCCAACACCGGTTCCAATGGCCGCCCGTCCCGGCCATACACATGAAACGATTCTCGAATCACCAGCTGATCAAGTCGGTAGCCGCGGTACAGCACCACGCTGTAAGCGTCTCGGCCAAACAGGGCCCTCACTTCCTGGGTCAGATTGACGTGCCGGGCCTGGAGACGCCGCTCCTCGGCCTGCCGCGCGGCCTGGGGTGGCCTCCTGGTCATGATCCTCCAGGCACCAGAATGTCCTGGGTCACGTCCCTCAGTTGCACGCCTCCGTCCGCTGCCAGGCGGCACAGTCGGGCCCGAATCTGCACGGTGAGCGGGGGCATGAAGAACCAGAGCAGGCGTTCAGGCGCCGCCACACCTGGGGTGAGGTCAATGCTGGGAAACGCACGGGCCTGGGCCGGTGGAATCCCCGCAGCCGCAACCAGCTGTCGCCACTGCTCCACGGGGATGCGGGGACTGTCGAGTCTGGTGCCGCCGGCCCAGGGGAGATCCGGCATCACTGGTTGGGGCGGCAACTTCTGGTAGGCCTGGATCTGGGCGGCCGAGAGCAGCACCTGCTGCGTGCTGGCCTCGTCCAACACACGCACATCCATCGCGGGACGCTTCTCCAGAGCGGCCCGGGTCAGGCGGTGGTGGCCGTCCACCAGGTAGACCTGTCCGTCAATGGTCACCGCCAGAAGGGGGTCTTCCAGACACACCAGGGGAACGCGAGCCGGATCAATCTGAACGTGCTGGGCACTCCAGACCAGCCCTTGGGTGGCCATCTGCTGCGCCTGCACCTGAAGACGATCAAGGTGGGCCAGTACCTGGGCCACCACCACCAGTTGCGGCCGGCCAGCACCGTCGACAAACTCAAATAGCTGCATGGGCTCTGTCCTCAAACACGGCGTCCACTTGCTGCCGTTCCACCTTGGTCAGCAAGATGCCGTGCCGCTGCAGGACGCGGACTGCCGCATCGGCACTCTCCACCATCCGCCGCTCGGCTTCTTCTTCCTGCGGAATCTGAAGCAGCGGGTTGCGGGACAGTTGGCGAATGAATGAGCTGCTGCCGGGATGAGGGGTCGCGTGCACCACCAGCAGGACACCGGACGCACGCGTCTCCAGCACCGCTCGGGCCGTGGTGCACTGAAGGGTCAGAGGAGTCATGCCTGCCGGTCACCCCTGACGGCACCGTCAGGGGTGATGCTGCTGACCAGAATCGACGCAGGGGTGAACTGCGGTGCAACAACACCCGTGGCCGAGGGCGTTACGTCAGATAGGGCAGAAGAGTCGGGGCTTCAATCACATAAGGGGCTTCCTGCGGCGTATCACCCATGGTCTTCCACTCATCCAGTAAGAAATTTTTTGTCTTCTTCAAGGGCATAGAAAGGGGGTTTTGGAAAAGTGTCATATCCCGACCAACCTGAGCTATCCAAGCCTGCCTCAGCACAGGATCTTGGTAATCAATCCAGAGTTGTTGCATGTGAAGCCCCGTCTGTGCAAAGCCAGCGGGGGAATAATAATACTTGCTGTACTTGTAAGCCACCAGGAACTGAATAATGTCGTGCTCAGGACTCAGGAGGCCTTCTGTAATGGTCAATTGATCAATCAACGTCCGCCCGAAGAGAGTCTCCTCGGCTGCCGCCCCTGCTGCTGCAAGATGCAGAAAGGCATCTCGGTGATCAACCGGGGGCTGGGAGGCATCAAGACTGATCATCGTCTGTAAACGGGCCCAGGAGACAGCCTGCACCTGGGTGTAACCAACATGATGGGCCATCACCGCGTGACCCGCCTCATGCGCCGCTTCGTGCATTGCAACGATCTGCCGAGCTTGCTCCTCGTTCATCGCCCGAGGATAAACGGTAAGACATCAAGAAAAAGGCGACCTTCGCCATGACGCGTGCGGCCGCCGTGATCGACGTCAATCAGTTGATCCGCTGTCGGTCAGCGGCGGAATGCAGGGACGCTCAGCACGGCGAAAAGGGCCAGGGTGCCGAGGGAGACAGCGGCGGCGCAGGGCGCGACGGTGAGGGCCAGCAGGCCTAGGGCCACACTGCCTGCGCCGGCGGCCACCACGTTGCCCGCAATCTTCAACTCGGACGCAAGATACGAGTTGGTTGGGGCCGTGGAGACCACGCCAGGGGCGGAAAGAGCCAGGGTCATCATAGATTCACCTCCTTCTTTCTCCAGTATGTGGGGTGTGCGGCCAGAGTTCCCTTTGAGGGAGGTGAAGACCTGCTGGAGGTTGGGTCAGGAAGCAAGGAAGTGCCGCCCGGGAACCACAGCCACTTCAGGGCGAAGGCGTAGGGAGGGCCTGTTGCTCAGGAGAACGCGTCCCACGAATGCTCCAGCGCCGGCCAGGATGCAGGTCAAAGAGGCCCGGCTGGGCCTGAAGCCGAGCGAACAGTTCTCCGGCCGTCAGGCGCAGCCCCAGATGCTGCCGCAGTTCCGTGCAGGTCAGGGTGCCTCGCCTCCGCACGAGCAGCCGGGCACACCGCACCACGGGGTCCTCGGTGGCCGGCCACTCAGGCCTGACGCGCGCCCGGGCGTCCTGGATCTGCTGGGTGACCTCCAGGGTTGGCATGAGGTTGAAGGCGAACGTGCCGTACGCCATCGCCGCCCGCCCAGCAGCGGCCCGTCCCTGCGGCCAGAGGGCCAGCACCCCGGCCAGGCCCAGCGCAAGCACGCCCTGCATGCGCGACGTAATCCCGTATTTCTTGAGGGATTCGCTCATGCTCAGGGCGGCGGTGGCCAGCGCCGTGATGGGTACCCCCACCATCCAGGCCACTACCTGCTCGACGCGCAGGTCGTCGCGGAAGGCGCACAAGTACATGCCGTGACCACGCGTGCCCTTGCCTTCCAGCGTGGTGATCAGACCCCCGAAGGCCTTCTTGTCGTAGGTCAGCAGACCGTCCGCGTCCAGAACCCAGCCCAGCAGCGCCAGGTCAGCGTCATCAGGGTCACGCTCCGGGCGGCGCACCTCGGCACTCAGCGGCGTGTCCGGCAGTCCGGCCGGGTCAAGGAACAGCAGCCGAGGCTGCACCTCCGCTGCCCAGAGGGCCACCATGGCCTCGGCATGGGCCGGAAACTTGTCGTAGATATTGCGCTCCAGGCGCGTGACGCCGCCCACTAACGCCACGTCCCCCGCCGACATGACCAGGCGACCGTGCGGCGCACCCAGCAGTTCAAACAGGGCGGAGGGCGGATCTTCCGGGCCGCGGGTCACGGCCGCGTGAAGGTCGCGCATGATGACGTTGGCGTCCAGTAACAACACCACGGTGCGTCCCGTCAGGTTGAGGGTGCCGTTCAGGGCCGGCAGGGTGCGGGGGTGACGCTGAGCGGAGACCGGCGCGGTCAATTCACTCGGGGCAAGAGCAGGTCGGTCGGCAGCCATGGGGTCCAGGAGAGCGGGCGGCTCAGGGCTCTTCCCAGACGCTGGGCGGCGTGTAAAGCACGTCGCTCTGATAGGTCTTGAGAATCTCTGGTGCGTCTTTGAACGTATCGGTCTTCATTTTGACCAGGCTGGTGGACAAACCCAAGACCATTCTTGGGTCACTCTTGACCCGAAAACCCCCATGGTATTGCCCATAATCATCGGCCCAGCGCAACTCAACCACATGGGGCTCAATCAGGTCTGACAGGATGCCCAGCACTTCATCCCGGGACAACTTGGACGCATAGTCACGGCTTCCATCCTCTTCGGCCCCCCGGCCGTAAAACCGTGCGCCGTCAATTTCCTTAAAGTCGCTCTGCGAGAGGCGATCAAGGATCAACTGGTTGAGCTGCTCCGGGGAGAGCAGAGCTGGCTTCAGTGCGTCTGCTCTGCTCTCAGCAGGACCCGGCTGGCAAGCGCTCAGCAGGGCCGTCAACCACAAGGCGGCCAGCCTCACTGTCTCAGGGCTCGTCCCAAACGACAGGCGGCGTGTACACAATGTCGCTCTGGTTCTCCTTCAGGATTTCAGGTGCCGCTTTGAACGTATCGGTCTTTTCCTTGATGAAACTGACGGCCAGGCCGAAGAGCATCTTCGGGTCGCTCTTGACACGGAAGGTGCCGTGGAATTGCCCATAATCTTCGGCCCAGCGCATGTCGACCACATGTGGCTCAATCATCTCAGCGAAAATCCCCAGAACCTCGTCCCGGGACAGCTTGGACACATACGACCGCGTTCCTTCCTGGTCTGACCCAGGGCCATAAAACTTAACCCGGTCAATCTGCTGAAAATCACTTTGAGCAAGGCGGTCAAGGATCAGCTGGTTGAGCTGCTCAGGGGTCAGGAGGGCACTTCCTTTGGTCTGTTGAAGGGTCTCGGCGGGAGCGGGGCGGCAAGCCATCAGTGCCAGGGCCAGCAGGATGAGGCGTTTCATTGTCCCCTCCACGACTTCCAGATCGTTTCCAACTGGTTTCGCACCTGTTCCTCGACGGTTGCGGGGACTCGCACGCCCTGGCGGAAGTAGGTCTCAATCGGCGTGGCCTTTTTCGGGAAGATCGGCATGCCGTAGCCCGTGGACATGGGCCGGGCCTCGTAGTCCGTTTCGTAGTGATCCATCTTCAGCACCTTGCTCAGCGCCACATCATCCGGATCAAGGGGCAACGGAGCCGACCCCGCCATCAGCTCGTTCACCCGTTTCTTGAACTCGGCGAGCGTCTTGATACTCTTGTCTGCCGCCAGGTTCTCTACGTGTGACAGCAGCGTGTTGTAGGCGATGTTGGCGTAGACGGTGGCCTCGAACAGGTCGGTGCCTGGATAGAGGTTGACATTGTTGGCCAGGGTCTGCCGCTTGTTCTCCGCCTGGATGCGCGGGTCCTGCGCCGTGCTGTAGTTGCCGGCAAAGACCGTTTTGACGTCCTGCAGCTTTTCCCCAGGCTTGGCACTGAGCGTCGCTTCGTCCCGGAGGCCCTGGTCGGCAATCACCTGCAGGTCCTCACTGAGGCTCTTCTGGCCCCGGATGTAGGTGCTCAGCATCGGGGTGACGTGCCCGGAGGCGATGTTCTCCAGCGCACTGTTGCCAAACGGCTCCTGCGTGCCTTTGTCCCGGCTCACCCGGTCAAAGTAGGTGATCTGCCCATCCAGGGCTTGCTGCCCGGCGGTGGGGACGATGTCGCCTTCCACCCGGTAATGTCGGGCCAGCACGGGGTCGGCCTTGCCTTCCCCCACATTGTGCTGCCGCATTTTGGCGACTTCCGCCTTGTCGATGTTCGCGGCCTGAAAGGTCACCACTGAGTCGAAGTACTCCGGATGCAGGGCCGGAACCAGCTGGGCAATAGCGCCCCCTAAGCTGTGGCCGGTTGAAACAGCTTTGCCCTTGAGTCGTTGCAAATTCGCCAGAATCAGGTCTTCGTTCGGTTGCACGTGGTACCAGCCCACCTGCTTGGGCGAGAGGTCGCCCATGATGGTGTCGACCGTCCCCTCAATCCCCTCCCGCCGGGCCTGCGCCTGCTCGGCAACCGAGCCGCCCTTGGCTTTGGCGGCCTTCGCGGCATTGTCGCCCAGGGGGTCATACTTGACGCCCTCCGTGCCCCGGAAGGAGACGATGGGGTGCGCCCACTTGGCTTTCCCTGGAATGGGCATGAAGGTGCGCATCTGAAAACCCCAGCGGCCCAGAATCAGCGGACCAGCCTTGAAGCCGAAGTGTTTCAGCACAGCGGCTGGGTTGCTGTGGCGCCGCTCGTCAAAGGTGTCGCTGTTCATCTCCTCGGCCGTCTGGTTGCTGTAGACGAGGCCAACAGAAATCTGCTCTAAAAAGGCGTCCAGAGTCAGGGTTTCCTCACTGACCGGTGGCGGCAGCAAGGCCATCAAGGGACCGCGTTGGTTGGCATCGCGGATCAGTTCGCCCAGGGTGGCACTGAGCGTTTTGCCGCCGTTCTGTTTGGCGTACGCGGCCGCCACCGCGTGGCGGTCCTTGGCCGGAATGGCCCCCAGCATGCCCTTGAGGATGGTCACGTCATGGCTGGTGGCGGCGCTGCCCAGCGTGTCTCGTGCTTGGTACGCGCCAGCCAGATTGCCGATGGTGATTTCACTTGCGGAATACCGGGTGCTGGTCAGGCGGCGGGTCACGCCACTGGTAATGTCCTGCGCAGCGGCCGCGCCGAGCAGGGTGCCCGCGACGCCATTGCTGGCCCCATCGGCCCAGTCGGGAATGGCCGCGCCGTGCTCGCCCAGATTGGCTTTGACCGTCTGATCCATAAGGAGTTGGCGGGTGCGCTTCTCAATCCATTCGTCCAGAAAGAGGGCGATCTGGTTGGACCGGCCCGCCATCCCTTTGATTTTGGCCGCGTTGCGCTGAATTTCGGCCTGAACGTACGCAGGGAGGGCTGCCGCGGGCTTGACCGCCGCTGGCGTGGCGGCCTTGCTGGGGGCCGTCTGGGTGGCGGTGATGGAGGCAGGACGGCGGGCTTGGGTCTCCAGCATAGGGGCTCCTGCCTTCAGGGTACCGGACGGCCAGTCAGCTCGGAGGCGCAAATGCGGCAGGCAACCTTGAGCAACTGTCAATTTTGAGGCAGGCTCACCAGTACTCGGCGTGGCCAGCATTTGACCCGCGTTACGCTGCGAGCTGTGCCTTCTGCCTCTTTCGATGCCGACCAGAACGGTTTGACCCCAGCGGCCCTGGCCTCAATGCGCTTGTACATGCATTGGTGGGCCCTCTTCACGCCTCTAACAGAACCGAAAAAGGCTCAGCGGCTGTCCCGCTCCGCCGAGAGTGCCTTCAAAGAACTCAATGAGGGGTTCGAGATCTATCTCAAGCGGCTCTGCGAGGCGCTCATGCCTGGCTTTCAGGCGCCGAGGGGGGACAAAGTCCAAGGGTTCCTTGACGCACTCGACGGGCATCTGAGCTTCCCTCTGCTGGACGCCGAAACACGCCGACTCTTGCGACCTCAACGTCAAGCCCGCAACGCCCTAGCACACGAAGGCAGCACACTCTCACAGCCGGTGCGGCCAGAAGAGCAGCAGCGCGCCGATGAGGTGTTTGACCGTCTGCCTGCCCAGCAGCAGCACGTGGTGCGGACGGCCGCCATGCTGATGTCGGCCACCTTTGAAATTGACCAGGCGGTGCGGCGTGTCCATCCTGCGCTGGTCGCCCCTGCCTCTTCTCTAGACGAGGGCGAAGTGGAGGAGATTGAGGATACGTTTGAAGCACTGGCCCTGAGCGCGGATGAACTGATTCGCTATCCACAGACACTGCGCATCAACCGCCGCGCCCTGCCCGATGATTGGACGTTGCCCCTGCCCATCGGGATGGAGGCTGTCCTGGTGGCCTTCGCTCTCTGGCTCCAGCAGAACCTTGCGCCTGGCGAGGTGGTGACTGGTGGGCAGGGCACGGCCGTGCAATACGCCCTTTCGCTTGAGAAGGGCGTTCAGTTCACCTTGAGTGACGACCGAGATGCTCTGGCCGACACGGCGTTCACCATGGAGGATGGGTGGGGGGTCGTGTGGTTCCCAGATGGGCGCGCGGCCTTCTGGCCCCTGACGGATCTGCCAGAGCGGGTCAGCCGCCACTTTTTCGGCATTCAGGTTACCTTTCCTGGTTCAGACGAGCAGGTGACCGACACCTGAACCAGCCGCAGTGTGGGACGGGCCGAAGCCCATCTGAGCGTCAGCGCTTCCCTGCACCGCGCCTCAGGACCCGCAGCCCCCACCACCGCAGGAACCGCCGTCACCGCCCCCACCCGCGGTTATCGGGCCGCCACACCTAGAGCCGCCGCCACCGTCGCGGCGGGTGGTGGCCACTTCGAACTGAGCCTGCGCCCCCGACCAACCCATGCCCAGCGCCAAGAGGGCTGTCACCGTCATCACCAGCAGCACAGGTGACGAAGGTGAGCAGGCCCAGAGACAGCACGGCCAGAAATCAGGCTGGATGGGACGTGCGGCCAGGGCGTAAGCGGCCAGGGTACTGGCGTACTGCACCCCGACCCGTGCCCGGCTCGTGGTGGAAGTGAGCGGGAAGCACCAACCTTAAGGCCGCGTAGTTGCGCGTGAAGAGAATGTGGGCGTGCCACACCTCGTCCACGGTCTGGGACGGGGTCACCGCCTGCCCGAGGGTGGCCAGGTACACGAAGCGGCGGTACTCGCGCTCCACGCCAGCAAGGAAAGCGGGCGTCCAGCCGTGCGCGCACGTGAGGCGGGCGTGCAGGCCAGCCGGCAGGGGCCAGGCGTTCAGTTTAGGAATCGGAATGGGTGCGCAGTGGACAGTCATCGTTGCCTCCAGGGTCTTTTGGGTTTCAGCATCAGCGCGTTCTCTCCCAGCTGGGGCCAACTTGAGGTGGCCGTATCAGCGCCCGGTCAGGCACCTTCTCCGAGGCGCACGGCCACCGCGCGGGCCGTGTCCCAGCCCTGGGATGCCGGTACATGCCGCGCGACCACCGGCTGGGTGTGCGCGCAGGCCTCAAAGAAGTGGTCACGCGCTTGCGCTTCCAACACCAGTCGCTGGGCCCGTGCTGCGCAGGCTGCCCCTGACTGGGCCTGGCGAAAGGCCCTGTAGGCGGTCCGGACCTGGGTGAGGCGGCCGAGGTCGGCGCGCAGCTCGCGCAGAACCTGCTCGCGCGCCGACCAAAGGCTGAAGGTCAGTGGCAGAGGCGCGGGCACCGCTGGCCCTGGAAACTGCTGTGCCCAGCGCTCTTCCAGAGACGGTGAGGCGTCACTCACAGCTGCGGAGGCTGGGCCTGAGGCCAGGCGTGGTGGCGCTCGGTGCGGGCGTCACGCAGGGTGTCGTTGTTCAGGTCATCCAGCAGCCGCACCAAGGCGCGTACGTCGCCGCCGAAGTGGATCTGGGCCAGGAGGCGCAGGGTGGGATGGGGTTCAGGCATGGTCAGCTCCAAGGAACAGGGCAGGTGCCCTGCACCAAGTAAGGCGCAGGGCAGTGGGAATGAACGGAAAAAGGCATTACGCCAGGCGGTGCTCCTGAATCAGGACCTCGCGGCGGGCGCGGCGCTGGGCCTCCTCCCGCTCCAGCAGGCCCAGGGTGTCCTGCAGGTCGGCCGCAAGAGCCGTTTCGGCCTGTCCCACCGTTTCGAGGGCGTGGCGGGCCGCGCGCAGTCGCCCTGCGCTGGCGCCCAGCCGCTCCACCTCTTCCTGGGCTTGGGCGCGCTGCGAAAAGAACGCGCTGATGAAGGAGGCCAGCAGCGCGTCACCCAGATCGGCGGCCGTGACCGTGATGTCATCTTCCCCAGCGAGGTCACACTCCCGCAGGTCGCCCGCGTCCAGCAGGGCCAGCAGCAGCAGGCCCCCCACATCGGCCTGATGGGCGCGGAGGTAGGCCTCGGCCTCTTCTGGCGTGCCGCCCAGGACCAGACAGATGGGGCCCGAATCCCCCTGTGAGGGCTGGGCGTGCACCGCGACCGGCACCGTCTGAGCCCCCAGGGTCAGCCGCTCGGCCAGCACCGCCAGGGGGCGGCGGTCCCAGGGACTCAGGCGGCGAAAGACGGTCAGGCCCTCCGCGCGCCACTCGGCCTCTTCTGGATGGTCAGGCGTCCCGTAGGGCACCGCGAGGCCCTGGCCGCGCAGCAGGGCCAGCAGCGCCTGGGTGCTCGTGTCGGCTGCGGATGTGACGCCCAGCGAGGTTTTGATCCAGTCGTCGGTCCAGCCCTGCTGGGTGTCATCGTCGCTGTCTTCGCCGATGTACGCCTCCACGGTCTGGGGCCGGCTCAGGGTGGTGGGCACGTAGCCTTCCGCCTGGAGGAAAGCGGAGAGCAGCCCGCCGTGGCTGGCCAGCCCGGTGGCGCGCAGGTCGGTCTCGCGCAGTACGTCGGCCCCCAGGGCGGGAATGGCCGCGCGCAGCTGCTCCTCCACGTACCTGTGCAAGACGTGGGCGACGCCCTGGGCGGCCCGCAGGAGGGCCTCATCGTCGAGGAGGGCATTGCGGTCGGGCAACTTGGGGCGCACGCCGCAGGCGGGGTCGAGCTGCAGCGTGAAGCTCGCCTGGTCGAGAAGGGCCTGCACCACAGGGCTGCCGACCGCCTGAAGCCGGGCCTTCAGGGCCCCGGCCCCCAGGGGAAAATGCTCCCAGATGGCCCTGGGCTCCCGGCCAGAGGTGGAAGACTCCAGGTAGAGCGGTCCGGCGGGCGTCTCCAGCCGGGTGCCACTGGGGGTCAGGGGCGGTAGGGGGTCGCCGTTGAGGCGCACCGTGACTGGCGCGTAGCCCCGCCGGGCCACCAGATCACGCTGAACCTCCGGAAGCGTGCGCGCCCGGCGCAGCGTTACGGTCACCTGAAAGCCGGCGATGGGGGGCGCGCCCTCCACCGGCACCGGGTGGCCCTGGGCGAAGTCGTCGGGGGTCAGGGTGAACCGCCACCCCCGCGAGCGGTAGGTCACGGCCGCCGCGAACTCGGGGTTCAGCACCGAGAGCGCCCCCAGCCCGGCGGGTTCCACTACCTCCGCGCCCCAGCCACTCTCGGCCGCCGTGAGCAGCACCTGGGGGTCCGCCAGGCCGCAGCCGTTGTCGGTCACGGTCAGGGTCAACCCGTCCAGGGTGAAGTCGATCTCCGTGGCCCCAGCGCGCAGGGCGTTTTGCAGCAGTTCTTGCAGCGTCGCGCCAAAACCCCCGAAAAACCGGGGGATTTCACGCAGCAGTGCGGGTCCGAGACGAGGAGTGACAGTCATGGGCAAAGGTAGGGTCACGGGATCTCCTGAAAGGCGGGACGCGCGGCGTCTCTGAGCGGGGCGGGAGGTGCGCCTGCTCTCAACGTCCGCGCACCGTTCAGGTCAGCAGTTACCCCGCCGGTTCGGCGGGGTGACGCATACCCTGTCTCGCTTGAAAAGAGAAGCGCCCTGGCATCTCGCGTCACTTCTTCACCGTTGAGGTCTACTGAAGCTGTGAAGATCCCCCGTCTGCTCTTTCACGTCATTGAGGATCCCCACGTCATGCCAGCGCTGCCGGGCTACCGGGGTGAGGTGGCCAGCGAAATCTCTGAAAGGGCCCTTGGGGGCCGGGCGATGCCAGTCATGGCCAGTCGGCGCGCGCAGTTGCTGGACGCCGTGGCAGAGACAGAGATGCTGTTGAACAGGGTGGCGGCCGAATATGCCCGGCCCAGATATAGCACCGAGTGGGACGAGCTGGACATCTTCGTGTTTCAAAGTACGCTGGACCATCCAGATCCGCCAAAGGTCCGGGGCGTAATGGGGTTTTACAACGATGGTCCTGAAGGACCGTTGAAATTCGCGCCCTATATGGACCTGTATGTACTGCCCGGTGCCGAAGACCGGCTATCAGCGTCCGCACTTCACGAATTTGGGCACTTCCTCCGGTCGCGAGCGGCCTGGCAGCTGGAGAGCAAGGCCTTTGTCTACCGCGTCTTCGAAGAAGGACTCAGTGAGCACCTGGTGGGTCTCACGCTGGGACCAGAGCATGTCATTCACAGTGCGCCGCTGAGTGGGCCAGAACTGGAGATGCTGCTGCAGCAGGTAACGCTGTCGCGGCGAGATGTTCTTGAGAAAGACAGTCAGCCCGAGAAATCGCTGCAGAGCTACCAACTGGGCTATCACGTGGTGCAGCGTCTTCTGAACGCCGGGGAGGTTTTGGCCGACTTGGTGAAGCTGCCACTCCCTGAAACGGGCTCCCTTGTCCAGCTCCACACAAAAGCTCTCCTGGAACTTCAGGCTTAGCAAAGCAGAAGCCACAGCGCCTCTTTGCGCTGCGGCCCCGGTCTGCAGAGGTTAGTTCAGCAGGCCCAAGTCCTTGAGAAGAGTCTGAATCCTGGGCGCTTCCCGGTCCAAAAAGTACGAAAAGCTGATGCCCGGCTGGAAAAAGCTGTTCTGCTTCTCAGCGGTCAGCAGGGTTCGCCACTCTTTACTGCGGGCCAGACGACCAATCGTGCTGGTCAGCCGCGCCTTGTCCTCACTGCTGAGGTTACTCGGAGCGAACACGCCTCGCCAGTTCACCAGCTCGGCGTCAATACCGAGGCTGCGTGCGGTTGGCACGTTGATGCCGGCCACCGGCTCCGGGGCACTCAGGGCCAGGGCCCGGACCCGCCCCGCTTGAATTTCCGGCTCGGCCACGCCGTACGACGAACTCACGACGTCCAGTTCACCGCCCAACATGGCTTTGATGGCCTGCAGGTTGCCGCTGGAGGGAATCCACTTCAGGGTGCGGATGTTGCCGCCCCCAGCTTGGAGCACATTGCCTGTGAAGAGGTGGCCGGCACTGCCCACGCTGGCCCCGCCGAAGCGCAGACCCGGCGTGGTCTTATAGGCGCCAATCAGGTCGCCCAGGGAGCGGATGGAGCTCGTCGCTGGCACCAGCAGCACTTCATAGTCATTCGTCAGGCGGGCCAGCGGGGTGAGATCCTTCAGACTGACAGGGCTGTCTTTGGTGAGCTGCAGGCTCGCGATGGTGGTCAGGCCAAACACCACCAGCTGGTCACCCTGGCCCCGCTGACTCGCCGTGAACTGCCGCAGACCGACGACACCACCGTCCCCCGGGATGTTGTACACCGTGCTGCCCGGCGCCAGCCTGGTCTGATCAAACGCTTTGGCCAGGTTCCGGGCCAGGGTGTCGTACCCGCCGCCCGCAGTGCTGGGCGCAAGAATTTTGAAGGGGGCAGCGGCGGCTGTGGCCGAGAGGGACAGCATCGTCAGCGTCAAGATCGTTTTCATAGAACCCCTGAAGATCATTTGCGGTAGGCGCCGAGCAGCAGCGCGCCCTTGACGGCCGCCACCTGCTGCTGAACATGGGTCAGGCGGATGCCGGTGTCACTGTCCAGAGCCACCACGAAGCGGTAGCCGCCCAGCACCCCGCCTAGTGGCCAACTCTGCACGTTTCTCGGACGGAACGACGCGCTGCGCAGTCTGCTGAGGAGGTCACCCAGGGCCGGGCTTCCGGCTGGGGCGTCCAGCATCACCAGCACATGATTGGGCACCGTCACGGTCCACGGCTGTCCAGCCCGCTGCACCACCCAGAACGACGTCGCATTGTTCTTGTCGTCCTGAATATCAGCGGCAAGGACGCTCAGCCCGTACACCCCAGCGGCTGCTGGGGCACTGATCGCGGCGCTGGTGCCGTCCCCCTTGCTGACCGCTTCGGCTGCAGCGGCCGTGCTGGACACTTCCTGGCGCGCCGCATTTGGGTAGTTCGCGGCCAGATATGCCGCACTCTGCTTGAACGGCTGGGGGTGCGAAATGATGGTGGTCACCGCACTGGCTGGCGTGCCTGGCTTGACCAACAGGGTATTACTGATCGGCAGGGTCAATTCGCCTACCACACGCCAGCCGGGATCGCCCTTGGCCAACAGTCCGCTGGTTTCAGCCACGAACGCGCCGGCGCTGTTCTCGTTGGGAATCAGGCCGTACGGACTCGTGCCGGCCGCGACACCAGTGCTGACTGCGGTGATGGTGGGGAGGGTTTGCCCGACAGTCAGGCCGTAGTGCTGCGCGGCCAGTTGAGCGGCCTGGTCACTGTACGTGCCTTTTGGACCGAGAAAATCTAGTGACGCGGCGGCCGCCAAGGAAATACTTAAAAGGGTCGCCAGTGGGAGGAACAGTCGTTTACGCATGCAGAACTCCTGAATCGAGAAGACGGTCGAAAGGGGCAAACGTCAGGGGCCTGGCGGCGCACGGGGCCCCTGGACCAGGTGCGGCACTCAGCCCTTCCGGCGGCGCATGGCTATGCGCAGGCTCTCGGCCTGTCGGTCCACGCTCTGGGCCAGGGTCGTCAGTTCGTCATTGCCCGTGACCGGCACCGTGACGTCCATGTCGCCCTGGCTGATGCGGTCCGCCGCCTCGGTCAGGGCACGCAGGCGGCCAATAAGGCGCGTGGCCACTGTGGACGTCAAGGCCAGCGTCAAGAGGGTCACGGCGGCCAGCAGGCCCAGTGAACGGAGCAAATTGCTCTGCACCCCGGCATTGATCCGGCCACTGTCCAGTACCAGCACCGTGGCACCGCCGCCGCCGGCGACTGGCACTGCGGTCATCACCAGGCCCTGGTCTGACAAGGCGCGCGTGACCGGTCCGCTGCGCGAGATCGCCTCCTGCGCCAGGCGCTCGACAGGTTCGCGCAGTGCGGCGCGGCTTCGGCGCCACTCGTCCGCTGTGTTTTCCTGCGTGGCGCCTGTTCCTGCCGCCTGACTGTGGTCGTAGGCCACCACCACATCACTGATACTGTTCGTCACGACCACATCGGTGACAGGCAGAGCGCTGCCCAGCAAGAAGTCCTCGGCGCGGGTCTGTACACCTGCACGGAGCTCAGGGTCACCCAGCGTCTGCCCCGCCTGTTCCTGAAGGTCCAGAATGCGGTCACTGAAGGCCTGCGCCGTCTGTGTGGCGCCTTGCAGCAGCAGCGCGCGTTGGGCAGGTGCCTGATTTACCACAACGCTGGCCGCCCAGCTCGCGCCGACCGCAAGGGCCGGCACCAGACTCAGGGCCATCAGCGGGGTGCGGAGTGTGCTGCGCCGCGTGGCAACGCGGAGTGGGGAAGCGGCTGTGGGTGCGGCAGTGGTCATGTGGGCTCCTTTAATTCCGGGTACGATCCGTGCAGCAGCCGGAGCCGCTCGATGAGGGGGGTACGCCGGTCAGGCCGGGTGGCGCCAACCAGTTCGAAGATGAAATGCCGGGCCATCGCGCGGGGAATGTCACCCGGCGACGCCTCTATGACCTCTGCCGCCTCTTCCATGAGGTAGACGCAGGCCACGCCCAGCACAAAAGTGGCTTCGCGCTGCACGTCCTTCCAGAAGGCGGGCGGCATCATGGGCACCCCGAACCGCACGTACCCGTCCAGTGCCAGGCGATCAAGCAGCGTCTGAACGTCACTGACCGCCACCCTGGCCGCCGCACTGATGGCGGCAATGTCACGCTGACCATCCATCAGAGACAGCACCCGCCAGGCTTCGCCACTGAGGGTCAGGTGGGTCAGGGGCTGAAGGGGGATCGGCACGTGATCTGCGGGGGTGGGGGGCAAGGACAGGTCACGGGCGTCCAGGACAGCAGGCGTGTGGGCAGCGCCATCCGCCCGGTCCATGATCAGCAGATCGGCCGACGCTTCGCTGGGTTCTTCGGGAACGAAAGTATGCGCCTCGACGCCGGTGACGGCGGCCATCATGACAAGCTCGTGTGGCCGGTCAATGGTGGGCGTCACGGCTTCCGTGCTCTCCCGCACCTCGAAGGTACCGTCGGTGGCCTGGACCAGGCCCGGCAGCGCGGCCTCCCCTGTCAGGCCGCGCCAGATCGCGTGGATGAGTTGCCCCTGCCGGTAATGCAGCCGGCCCTGACCCTGCGCGGCCATGACGTGAACCACACAGGTGCGGCCCATGGCATGCAGCATCTGGAGGGTGCTGGCGAGCAGCATGTCGCTCAGGTGACCGCTGAAGATGGGTGGCTGGACAGCAGTGTCCCTCATAACGCTCCTGACAACGGGAAGATGGACGGTCGGCACATGGCGGGCATGGTTGTTGCGCGCGGCTTTCACGCGCAAGCCCACATGGTTCGGCTTGACTGGACAGAGGCTAAGGCTGGGTCAGGTCAGGCGCACTCCCCGCTGCCCACGGCACGGGCCTGTTCTGTTCGTGCTGAGCCGCCGCCCACTGGGTTTGGAAATCGTGTCCGGTCAGGGGGGCACTGGTGCAGGCAGCGCGGGCCAGGGGAAGAGCGCCCCAAAGCTGGAGACGGTCTGACGCCGCCGAAGTGAGCGGCCAGCTGCGCTCGGTGCCTGCGGCGCTGACCAGGCTCAAGGCGTGCCCCGTGACGCGGTAGAGCCCAACCTCGTTGCGTGCCCGCACCAGACCGCCGAAGACATACCGGTCGGCCAATGCATAAGTGCGGTTGGCGTTCAGGGTGAGTTCCAGGCGCCCTTGCAGGAGCCCACCAGGCCGCGCCTCCTCGAACGCTGTGCAGTAGCGGCCAGGTATCACTTTGACGGTCTTCGGCGACTGCAGGGCACTGACGCGCGCCGCCTCCATCGGTGCCGTGGTGACCGCCGGATCGAAGCGGGCCAGCACGGCGGCGGGATCCGGGTGAGCACAAGCCGCCAGCAGCAGAAGAAGGGCCACGACAGGCACTCGGGTCACGGTCCGGAGCGTAGGCGCAGGAGCCTTAGGCACGAAGAGCCTGCCCAGCCATGCGGCCACCAAGCTTGAGGGTGCTGGCCCTGGCCACACCACCGGCCCGGGCTGAGGCTCTGGGCAAGGCCCGCTCCCGGCTGAGCTGACGGCTGAGCACCCACATCGGCACGACAAGCGCTGCCCACACGGCGGCGCAGAGACACTGTTCCGTTCTGGTCATGACCGCAAGGGTCAGGGCGCTAGGGTTTTGAATCAACCTGATGCCTGTGTGGTTTGGAGGGCGTACCCCCAACTGGCCAGCAGCGAGCACAACCCTGGTGGCAGTGGGCCATCGAGGGCCTGGAACCTCTCCCCTCCCCTCTCCGTCTCGTCCGGCAGCAAGAGCAGATTGATCACGCCCCCCTCTTCAGGTCGGACCAGCCAGACTCGACCGGCATACCGCAGCCGCCGCACCTCTGTCCGCTCTAGTTCAAGGCCGTCCATGAGCACCTTCGCCGCCCGGTCAGGGTGTGGCAGGGCCGCCAGATGAACAAGCCGCTCAGCGCAGCCAGCTTCGG
Source organism: Deinococcus multiflagellatus (assembly GCF_020166415.1). NCBI lineage: Bacteria > Thermotogati > Deinococcota > Deinococci > Deinococcales > Deinococcaceae > Deinococcus > Deinococcus multiflagellatus. Next base: position 34,712 of record NZ_JAIQXV010000026.1, on the reverse strand, counting down.
CAACCGGAGGCGAAGGATCCAGTCCATACTCGGCCGCGGCGGCTGGCCAGTGACTGTGGGCCACCGACGGATGCTGATCAGCCGCTGTGGTGTAGTTGACTGCTGCATGCAGGCGCAATTCACCGGCCTCCAGCCAGAGCCGCTCGGCCTGGCGCAACAGGTCCTGAGCGCGCGCAAGACTCTGGGCTGCTCGCTGAACACCGGCTCTGGCCTCTTCGGGCCGCTGCGCCGCTTCAGCTTCAGCGGCCTGTCCCGTCACCGCCAGAGCAGCCCGGTCAGTTGCCGACAGGCCAGACAGGACGCCCTTCAACGTGTCGCCAACGATGCCGAAGGCCACCCCCTCCAGGTGAGCTGATACCCTTTGCTCACTGTTGTGGCGCAGCGTCGCCTGAATGACTGGAGCCACGTGAGTTCCCCTGATCACCAGCCGGGTGCACCCGCGCAGCGCGCCACGTTTGGTGGACACAGTGCGGATCATGGTGTCAAAGGTGATCAGGGCCGCGTTCTCTGGCCTGAAGACAACGTCCAGGCGCGGCCGTGTCCGGGTCACGTGCAGGGCCCCGGACGGCAGCAGCCGGATGACCAGCGTCACTCGCGGCCCTCCAGCGGCGTCCACCGCTGACACTGCAGGCATTCCTCCCACCCGCCGCTCCCCGATTCATGCACCCGACGAATCACGCTCATTGTGCGGCACGTCGGGCACACGCCGCCGGTAGTGACGTACTTGCGGTAGGCCGTTCGGCATGGCCAGCACAGATGTTCAGGATCAGCGTCCAGGTGACCACACAGCAGGCACGGCGCGAGTCGTGCCTGCTGTCCTGCCACGGTCAGGCGCAGCATGGCGGCCGTAACTGGTTGCCCGGCCACGGACAGGCGCCCCTCTTCCCACTGGGCTTTGACCCGCAGCGGCGCCGCATCAGGAAGAGGGGCGAGCGCAGGCCACACCAGGCCGCAAACGTGGGAAGGCACAGGAGTCATCATTCGGTGCGCCCCCACCGTTGTCTCCGCCCGAACATCCCCTGGAAGTTCCAGAAGCTGTGTCAGACGTGAGGCGGCCACAGCCAGTGGCACGGCCGCCACGCCCTCTGGGGTGGAAACGATCAGATAGGACATGGGCGCCCTGAACCCGGTTTAGTGACCGGGTGACGCCGTGCCTGAGGAGCGGCCAGGAGGAGGCTGCCTGAAGTGCACTGGGGTTACCGGCACGAGACAGAGCGTGAGCTGGCGGGCGGCGCGCGGCACAACGGCAGCGGCAGTCAGGACCAGCGCGATCAGGCCGAAGGTCACCCGGTGCCGCCCAGATAGTTGGCAAGCGCCGGGAAATGCTGGCGCACAATGGCATCCACGCCCGCCGCAGCTTCCGGCTGATCTTCGGCCCACCCCAGGCAGGCAGCCAGGATTGCGGCCTGGATATCCTCCTCATACCAGAGGTCATCCAGCTGCGCTGGCGAAGGCAACACTGCGCGCACCTCGGCATCAATCCAGTACCCTCCGTGATTCTGGGCGGTCACGCGGTAAATCCCAGGCTCGACCATCTCACTCGTCTCGGCTGGCCCCCAGGGGGTCGGCGCCCCTACACCCGGCGCCGTGCTCAGGCGCGTCAGCACAGACTCAAGCACAGAGCCTGGCAATAACTGTCCCAGCGCTGTCTTGAATTGTGCGACGTCCTCGGGGGTCACGGGGCCGGTGGCGTGCGCGGCCTGCACAGTCAGGATCTCCCCTCGTTGAAACAGGCAGGCGTAGAGCAGAGGACGCCCGTGTTTGAGAATGGTGATGGTCTGGCGCACGGCGCGGCGGTGGGCAGCAGTCACGGCGCTCAGCGTGCCCGCGCGAGGGTTGGCAGCGCTGGGCATGGCGGCGATCAGGGCCTTTTTCTCGCCAGCGTCGAATAGAACGTCGCCGCTGTCCCAGGGCGTGATAATTCCAACCCGGCGGAAGCCCAGAGGTTCAACCAAGTGGACTTGCCCGGCCTCGTCGACCAGAAGGTCACCCACACTGGTGCTGCGGGCATCAAGATGCGTCGTACGGCGCACTCCTGCCTGAGTCCACCATTCCGCGGCAACTTCCGAATGCTGTGTCAGTGCGAATGCCGCTTCCAGTGATGGTGCGGTGACCACCGCGATGTCCTGAAAGGGACCTTGGGTGGAAGGAAAGACCAGGGCCAGCGGATCTGAGGCATGAAGCAATCGGAACTGGGGCATACCTTGCGTGGCACCGGCACGAGGTGCTGGTGACGCGCTCACGGGTTCTCAACCGCGTCATTTGGATGAGCCTGGGCGCTGACCAACGGCTGCCTGCATTCGCCGCAAGCGAGCTTCGCCTCTGGTTTCGCCCAGGCATTCTGGTGGCAGGCAGGACAGGTGAATCGAGTTTTGCTCTCGCGTTTTTTCCGCTTGCGCTCTTCTTCCTGTTGCTGGGCTTTCTCTTCGTCCTCGTCGGATTCGTAGGCCCGGCGCGGAGGATGCGGCTCGTGAACGTAGGTCACCACAAAATCCGTGCGCAGCAGATCCTGGAAGGCGAGTTCAAATGGGCCGCCGTGGACGATCGCGTGATCCATCTTGCGGCCTGTTTCCCGGTGGGATTTTCCACGCTCGGCACAGCTGGGTTTGAGCCCGATCTCCAGCATCTTGTTGGCCCACTCGCGGTTGTGAAAAGGAGGCCGACTCGGCGTTCCAAAATGTTCCTGCCACAGGTGAACCTGTTCATGCACAAGCGTGCTGAGATAATCCTCCAGGTTCGTATACGCGGTGGGATTCATGCCGATCTCGTCGACGTGGGTGTGGTTCTGAATGTGCCGGAAGGCGTTGGCCCGAAAAAAGCCCTTGAATCGCCCTGATCCCAGCGTAATGAGGCAAGGAGGCAGCGCGCCGTCAAAGAGGCCCGCATTAAAATAGGCGTACGCCCGCTCATGGTCCTTGGCTGTCAGCGCCGTGGGAAGAGACATACAGCAGGGTGGTCAGCGCGAGAGTTTGCGCGGTCTCGCATATGCCGCAAACCCATCGCTACTCAATTGGGCATTTGACACGTATGTGGTACAACTTTTACCATTCAAACAGTCATGCGGAATCCTCGTCGGGACCCCAGTTCAGATTCATCTGAGCCTGTTCAGCTTACCGATGCCCGCGCCTCTCTGGCCGCCTTGCTCGAGCAGGTCACCAGTCATCAACGCGACATCACCATCAGTCACTACCGCACCCCTATCGCCAAGCTCATCCCCATCAGCCATCTCGCCTCCGACCTCCCCGTGTTGCGGATCATGCCTGTTCGCCGCCTGCGCGACGCTTTTAAAGCGGCCATTTGGGACGTGAACACACAGCGGCAAGCGATCAAGATCACGCAGTACAGCACCCCGGTTGCGGCCCTCATCCCCCTCTCTCTAGAACCGACCTCCAAGGAGCCCCCTATGTTACGAATCGCCACATGGAACGAATCGGGTGGAAGCGGTAAGACGACCATCGCGGTGGAAGCGGCTTTTCTGCTGAGCCAGCGCATGAATCCAGCAACCGGGCAACCTTACCGGGTGCTGCTCGTTGACACGGACCCGCAGGCCAGTCTGTCGCGTCGTTTGGGATTGAGTGACGATCCCAGTAGCCCGGCGCACCGGCTGAGCTCGACGGTGGGCAGCTTCCTCAATGATCCGGCAGAAGATCCCCCTGTACCGCTGACGCCAGCCCAATTTCCCGGTCTTCACGTGATTCCTGCGAACAGCAAACTGAGCAAGGTGGACGCTACCATCTTGATGAACGACGAGGACATCGGCAATCTGAGGCTACTGCTGGACCATTTCGAAGGTCGGTACGACATCGTTGTGATCGATACTCCTCCTTCCCGAGGTGGGCTGGCCCGCGCCGCCCTCAGTGCGGCAGACCATGTCTTGATTCCCGTCAACAGCAGCATGAAGGCCATCGAAAATTTCAATCAGGTGCTGGAAGTGGTTCAGCAATGCCGCCGCTTCAGCCCCAACCTCAAAGTCAGTGCCTTCGTGGTGACCTCTTTCAGCAAGAATTTGAACCATGACCGGGATGTCCTTGAGATCCTGACCACCCATTACAACGCCATCGCACCCAGCACCACCCCCATCACCTACCGGAAATCCGTGTTTAACGACGCGATGATCGGCCGTACAGTGGTGCCGCTTTGGAAGCCGAAAGATCCCGCTGTCCGTGAACTTAATCTCATGGTGGACGAGGTGCTGAGCTTCGTCGGAGTCCGTCCATGAGCAAGCGACCCAACATGAAGAGTGTTCTCCCCAGCGTCGCTGTGATGCAGCAGACCAACGCGGGTCTGGAAGCCAGGATGGTTCGTCTGGATACCATCCACATCATTCCACGGCACAACCCCCGTTACAGCCGCCGGGATACCGCGCCAGAGCTTCAGGCGGCAGATCTGGAAGACATTCTTCCCAGTATTCAGCGGCAGGGCGTCTTGACTCCCCTGTTGGTGCGCCCTGATCCCCACCGTGAGCCCGGGCATTTTCAGCTGGTGGCTGGTTACCGGCGCTTCTGCGCTGCCAAACTGGCCCAGCTGGAAGAGGTGCCTGTGTTCGTCAAAGAGCTGTCAGACCGGCAGTTGCTGGAAGCGGCCCTGGCCGAGAACAATGCCCGTCAGGATCCTGACCAGTACCACAACGACATGGCTGTCTTAGAGCAAATCAGTCTGATCACCGGCGTCGCGCTTCTAGACCTGCCGAGCTATCTGAACCGCCTGCGCAACGGCACCGAGGAGGACACCCACGGCGTCAGTGACACGCTGGCTGGTCTAGGGCTGGGAAAACTAGAAACCTGGGCGCGCAAACGGGCCCGAATTCTCTTTCTGAAACCTAGCGAGGTAAAAGCTGTGGAGCAGGGACAGCTCTCTCTCAAGGCGGCGCTGGAGTTGCCATATCTCAAAACCCACCCCGCTCGGGAGCAGCTGCTGGAAGACGGGATTGAGCAGCAGTGGAGTGCCGAGCAGATGCGGGCAGCAGTGCAGGCCTTGCTCAAGCCAGACCGGCCAGCAGCAGTGAGCACACTCGAAGCCTTGCGACCGCACCTCTCAGAAGAGGCGTGGGCCAAGCTTAGTCCCAAAAAGCGGCAGGTGGCCGAGCAACACCTGACCAAATTGCTGCGGCTCCTCCAGGGGTAAACCCGCCGTTGGCTTTTGACTGAGTTTCAGGAATCTGTTCCGAACACACCTCTTGCTGAGCTAGGTCCCCGGGACCTAGCTCTAACGTTTGGCCTAGACCATTTACCAGTGGATAACCTGAATCCCTGTTCAATCAGGGCGGTGCGAAGCTCTAGGTCCCCGGGACCTAACCCGACATTCGACTGGCATATTCAACCGCAGATGTATCTATCACCCGCGAAACCTAGGGCCACCAGGTCTAGGTCCCGGGGACCTAACTCTGGTTCTCTGCCATCAGCTGCCCCTCAAAATAGGCTGGCTTCCGCGCAACTGCTTGTTGAATGAGCTCATCCATGAAGAGTGGGGCTTGCCGAGAGATGCGGCGTTCCAGACTCTGTCGACGCTGCTGCGCCCGGTGAGCCTGGGACCGTACCTGTTGAGGTGGGTCCACAAACTGAACACACACAATCCATCCTCCGCCAGGACCCCCTAACTCTTGGTAGCGCGCTGCTATCGCCGGGGGCATACCGGGAGCGCCGTGACCTGGCGGCACCTCAACACGTTCAGTCAGCTGGATCCGGCTCATTCCTTTCGGCGGCTCCCGGTAAGCTGTGAAATACCGCAGGGAGTAGTCATAGAAGTTGCTCGGCGATGTCGCCTTTGCTGGACGGCTTTTCGGGCGCAGGGCCATGACCTTGGCGGCCAACTCGCTGGGCACGGCCAGAACCACGCGAGGGACTCCCTGTCCGTACAGCTCGACCCGAGCATGATGTCGTCCGGTCGGACTCTCTGTGACTACACGAATCTGGCGGGCACGGATTCGCACCCGCCGACCATCAATAGCCCGCAGAATCAGCAGGTCACGCGGCTCTTTGGCAGAATCAGGCATGGAAGGCACCTCCAGGAAAATGCATGGAGCGGGCGCGAACGCGCCCGCTCCACATGGAAAGAAGTCAGGAGTTTCGGGGCCACTTGGGTGAGACCATCAGGGCGGCACATGCTGCCATACGCCGGCGGTCTCACCACGCGAGAAGTCTGGATGAAGGCGCAAAATCTGTCGCAGCGTACTGTCCTGTACCTGTGGCGCGTCTGGCAGTCTCTTCAAGGCGGCGAACAATTCCCTTTCATGGAAGGGGGTAGTGCCTGCCAAGATGTAGCTGAGCGCCTCCAGCCACTCGCGCGATGTCCAGCGAATTGAGAAGTCGGCATAGTGACCACTCTGTGTTCGCGTGAGCCGTGCTGCAGGCCAGACTACGCGCAACAGGTCAGCGGATATACCTGTGAAGGCAGACGCTTCCTCTTCGGTGAAAAAGCGGCCTGTTGGTAAGGAGAGCCCTGGGATAAACGTGTGGGCCTCCGTCTGAACAACCACCCAGCGCAGGGCATCCAGCTTATAGGTGCTCACCCGGCCACCAGAGCGGGCGCTGGCCACGGACACCAGCAGCGACCAGATGGTTTCTGTATGTTCGGGTAAAAGAACCACCTGCGGGGGGTCAGCCAGGGCCTGAGGCGCCTCTGTCCACTGGTGGCTCTCCAGCGCCAACGCCAGGCGACGACGACCTTTACTTTCCAGTTGCCGCACACGCTCAGGCGTGATGTTCCACTGCTTCGCCACAGCGCGTGTCTCTTGAACAGAGCGTGTCCTCGCCAGCAGGATCTGCCGACTGCGGTCATCTGTCTGACCTTCAAGCAGACGAATAGCCGAAAAAAACTCAGCAGGAACAGGGTGCCCTTCGGGAAGGGCTGTGCGGCGCAGGCCGTCAACTTTCTTGCCCCAAACATCAGAAATGCACAAATCGACCAACACTGCTCAGAACCTCCAGCACCATGGAGACCGCCATTCGGAGTGGACTGCACCCCCCAACAAGTGGTCACGGTGTGCAGCAGGAGAAGCTATTGGAGCAAGGGAGAGCAGGGGCTTACAAGGGGCCAACTGGCAAGCACGATGCTGGCCTTGAGAACCACGTGATGCGGTCCATTCGTAGGCTCGCCGCATTAACTGAGCTCAATAAACCAAGCCGCTATGCTGACCGTAAGGGCGTAGAAGCCCATGCCGGCAGCCATCCAGTTTATTGATGAAGAGCGGAGTTCCCGCCAGAAGACCATTCGCCAAGCACTGAGCAGCATTGTGAGCCCACTCAAGACCATGACTACAAGTAGGGCTATGCACATTGCCAGACTCAAATGTCCTGCACGAAATCCGGCTAGCACGTACCGGCCAGTCACGGTTAGGCTTCCTCCTACCAGGAGGGTCAAGCTCATAAAATCCATCACGTCACCTGCCCTTTTGGCCCCATAGTCCTGATCAGAATGTTGGTCATTGCTTCTCCTGCGCTCCTTCAGGGGCTTCCGTTGGGAAACGCCTCCTGGCGACCAAGGCTTCAGTAAAGCCCACCCGGACACGGCGGTGCGGTGGGTCAATCAGGCCCGCCTGTTCAAGTACCTGGTCTATGCCTTGGCCCTCGGCATAGGTCTTCAGCACTACTTCATCCTTGGCCAGCTCCGTATCAGGCACATTGACGGTGGCCGTCAAGACCAATTCGTCTGTGACACAGTCCCGGAGCTGAAGTGCTGGGCGGCCGTCGGTATACACACCGAGAAAAACGTCGCAGTGGAACCCAGCAAATTGCACTTTGGCCAATGATTTCATGCTGCACCTGCACCCCTGGCGCTCGGCCAGGGGTATTGATGCACCCGTGGCTTCCTGACCACGTCTTCTACCTCGCTCGCGGATGCGCCTGTCATCGAACCCAGCGTGTTGGCGCGAGACCCTAAAAGGCAAATGTGCCCGTAAGGCAAGCGTGCGTCTTGACCATCTAACCTAGTGCTTTCCCCCGCCACTTGGCTGATGGCTGAGCACTTCTGCTCCCCTAGACTGCCGGGCATGAACACGCCCCGCCCCCTCCATCCCCACCTCGCGCCGCACCTTGCTGGCCGCCTGGAGGATCTGGAACGGCCGTGCGTGTGCCCTCCGGAGCACGGTGATCATCCAGGCCCAGCGCGAGATCCGCGAGAACACCTCGCCTGTCCGGATCACCGGCTGCTCGCCTGAAGTTACGCCTGTGCACTTCTGGCTCCCATAGCCCTCCTTGGCGACGTAGGGAAGTGGTTTAACCCGCACCTCTGCAAAAGGTGCTTCCGGCCGTTCGAATCGGCTCGTCGCCTTTTTCTGGCCTCATGGTGGAAGTGGTCAACACACCTGGCTTTCAACCAGGAGAGTGCCGGTTCAAGCCCGGCTGAGGTCACCACATGGTCCTGTAGCGCAGTGGGAGCGCACCCGGTTGTCAGCCGGAAGGTCGCGGGTTCAAATCCCGTCAGGACCGCTTTCTTTCGACACGTGGCGCAACTGGTAGACGCGCACGACTAAGGCTCGTGTTGTTGAGGGCCCTCGTTCCCTTCGTTTCGACCAACGGAAAGGCCCCAGCTTTTCCTGTATGGTGGTCATCGTCCAGCGGCAGGACGCCTGAGTGTGGATCAGGAAACGCCAGTTCGACTCTGGCTGGCTACCCCAATCGTCGAGAAGTAGCGCAGGCCGGTAGCGCACCTGGTTTGGGACCAGGGGGTCGCAGGTTCGAATCCTGTCTTCTCGACCAAAAAAATGCGTCCTTTCGAGGGGCGCATTTTGCATTTCAAGGCTCCTAGCGCTGATCTGCTGTGGCACCGCTTCGTGCGAGATGTGCCTTCAGTGTGTCACGTACGTCCGGGCTGAGGGCCGGCAACAGCCGTGAGCGCTCTAAGTCGCCGAGGGTTAACCAAGCCACCAGAGCCAGCCCCGCTTCGCCCTCCAGCGCAAAAAAAGCCCAGGGCGCTGAGCGCAAATCAAGCGTCAGGAGGCCTTGTCGCAGGTGCCGGTCTGGGCCAGGCCAAAGGTAAATTGTCCGCACTGGCACCTGAAGGCTGAACCGATACCGGCGATGAAGCTCTGCGGGCCCTGGTCGAAGAGGCCACCCACGGCGCGCCGCCAGATGCTGAGCCACCTTCTCCAGACTGGACACCACAGGCCGGTCCAGATAGGGCGAGGACCCGGGCCACTCGAGGACACCGTGTCCATGTGCGTGAAATCCACGGCGCTGAAGGGCACGGGCTTCCTGCCGGTCTTTCGCGTTGATCAACATCAGCGGGTGGCGTCCTGGGCCCGCTGAGAAGAAGCAGGACGTGTCATATTGCGCCCGTATGGGGGCGCAATCCGCCCCGGTGACGCACAACCCGGCCCATGCGGATCACCTCGTTCAGGACCAGAGTCCGCTGATCTGGGATAGAACCGGAATACGCATGACGTTCTGACCGGTGAGCCTCACCGCCAGCACTGCAGCACCGCCATGGCCTGCTCGGTGAACGCGGCGCCCCATGCCAATTCTTCCCGCAGGCGGGCATTGGCCCCATTCAGGTCGCCCTCGCGCAGGAGAGACCAGGGATTCACCGGCTGATCGTACGGCGCGCTGCGCTTTATGGACAGGATTTTTACCTTGTCCATGTCAATCTCGGGGTGAAGTTGGCGCAGGATCTGGGGCAGAAAACTGCCTACTCGCAGCGGCTCGTGGATACTTCGGTCCTCGGTGACCAACCGGCTAATCTTGTCTTCTGCCGTGGAGGCGCGGGTGATCAGGCGTCTGAGCTGCCGCTCAGGTTCCAAGCACTCCTGTGCGGCGGCGACTTCGAGAACTGCTCGGGCCCCAGACGAAACCGGCACTCCCGTCAAAGTAAGAAGCAATTCGGTCATGGCCGCTGCGGTTAGGCCGTCGAGCGGCTTGAGATGCACGCTCTGGCCTGGGGTGAAGGGGGAGAGGAGGACGATGTCCCGGTCCCCGGCCTGCCCCGTCTTCACCGCGTCTGATTCTTTCATCTGTCTCCTCCTGTTACGACTCGTTCTGCCGAGCAGCCCACTCCTGATACCGCAGCCCTCCATCGAGTGCGTGCTCCATTAGAAGACGCTGCATTTGTGTTTCGTGCCGATACTGGTCCCACACCGAGATCCAGCCATAGATCAGTAACGCTGCGGCCGTGCCCCAAGCTGGGAACATGTTCAGGCCCACCAAACTGACCACCGGCAACCAGACTGGTGCCCAGTGGCCATGAGCAGGGCGCAGAGCGTCCCCTGCCCGAATCAGCAGGAACTGACTCTGCGTGTCGCGCAATACCTGGAGGGTATAGCCCGCTGCGACCATACTCAGCTTTTCTTGGCGCTCTACAAGGTGACTCAAAGGCGGTACTGGCCAAAGCAGCCGCATCATGAAGACGCTGATGACCACGCTGCCAAGTAACATACTGACCCACAGGCCCGAATTGCCAAAAACGGCGCCCAGCGCCATTAGTACAGCGGTGACCCCTGTTGCCACGGTGAGATGTCGGTAACGCGCAATGTCGGGTCGAGTGGCGATGGTCAGTGAGCGGATGACGTCGGCCGCACTCGGCGGACCCGAGGCGAAGTCTGTCGGCTGGGTGGTCATGTGGCCTCCATCAAGTGGGGAACGGTCGTGGCCGCAGAGGAGCGTGGGACTCCAGATGCCAGCCCGGCCTGAGCCCGCTTCTAAAGCATGGCAGCGCGAGACCCTTACGCTCAACCTCAGGCGATGAGAAGGCGCCCCATGCCTGGCCCTGGGGCGGTCTCGCCCCCTCAGGGCATGAGAATCTGATCGACCCGCAGACGGTCAGCCATAGTCAGCGGCCGTCCATTGAATGCCATGAGAGTGGCCTCAATTTCCAGGGTCGTGGTGCGCGGCACCCGCCGCCATCCGTCTGGGCCGAACAGAAACGCGACACGTCGCAGCTTCGCTTCAGCCAGCGACGCTGGCTGCCCAGTCGCAGCATGGGTGACAGTCACCGTGTCGAGCCCGTCCCCGCCAGGCACCGCCTGAAGTCGAAAGGCGCCATGTGTGATATCGAGTTTGGTCATGCCCGTCCCGCACCAGGGGAGCGGTCTTCTCCCCTGGTGACGTCTTTACGCCGCTCATACCGTTCGCGAAAACGCCACCAGGGGTTTTCTACAGGCCGGCCCAGCTGGTTTTCCCCGCAGCCATTCGCCATGCCCCAAAACCGGTCACCTTGGGTGGTCCCTTCTTCCAGCCAGGTGTCGCCAGTTGCCAGCAGTCGGTCGGCCACAGGCGACAGCCGGAACTTCTGAGCCACAATGGCCCGCATCACGCCCAAGCGCAGTTCATCCCACCCGGGCCGCAGGGTCACGCGGCGGCCCAGCACCCGGGCGGCCGCTGGAGAGAGGCAGGCCTGAATCTGTGCCCGCTCCGTGGTTTTGGCCGCCTGGAAAACTGCTTCAGCCATGCGATACATCACACCGCCCAGTTGCACAGGACTGGGGAAACAGTTGCTCAGGAAAAAAGCCTCACCGCGAAACGGAATACTCCACATCCCCTGCAAGTGCGCCTGCACGCACCTGGAGGTGTTGTCCGGCAGCGACCCTGTAATCACGCCCCACTGTGGCAGGCGCAAGAGTTTGAAAAGCACTGCACCACAGAAAGAGCCGCCGTACCCGCATTGGTGCAGGTACAGCGGCTCTCTACCGGGCTTCCGGCTTAGGGTAGATTGCCCCCGGTCAGCACCGGACAGGGCGGTGCATTCTTCCAGACCGCCACTTCTGCCCCGCTGTTTTCCAAAATGCTGGTGTAGACCACCGTGCCCATAATGTTGTCGGCGGTGTACCGCGTGATGGTCTTTGTCCATGTGCAGGCGCGGTAGTGGGTGGTGACCAGATTGACCAGGCGGTCACTGGTTTTCGTATAGGTCACGCGCGAATAGGGGTAAATGCTCTGCGCCTGTGCGGCTGGGGAGAGGGCGGCCAGGGCGAGCAGTAGGGTGAGCATTCTTTTCATAGGGACTCCTGTTGCACCGCACCGGTGCGCTCGTCCCCGCACCCGCTCGCTCAGCGGGTGACGCCTTACTCCTGCCCTAAACCTTGAACCGGCCAAATCGGTCGCCATCCCCTGCACGCCAGCCTTGCCAAGCCCCTTCTGGATCAGCTTCGTGTGCCTGAGCGCGGAACGTGCTTGATTGGTCTTGAAGCCGCTCCCACAGGGCCTGAAGACCGCGCTGGGCCGGATCGAGCGTCTCGACAGCTGCCAGAACGTGGGCGGCCGCCTGGCCCAGATCGGTGGCCGTGGCCAGCCGCACCCGGCGACTCTCGCCCTCCAGCCGGAACTGGTCGGCGCCCAGGTGCCGGCTGAGGAATGCCTGGAGTTCGGCGGCGCTGAGACCTGGAACATGGCCCAAGGCAACCGTCAGGTGCAGGGTCAGCCCGGAGTCCTGTGGCCCAGCCGGCTCCCCTTCAGGCGACATGAAGGCTCCGCACCGGCTGACCATCCTCGTCACAGGCAGTGAAGACGCCTGCACGGGTACTGGCACGAATGACCCCATCGGCATCGCACAACGTGGCGTTGTGGAGGTGCCGGGCCGCGTCGTGAGCGGCCATCAGGGTTGCCGGGTGCTGGAGGGTGCGGGTGTCGTGATCCAGTAGGGTCCACATGCCCCTCGGGCACCCGATGCTCAATCGGGTGACGGTTCCCCTGACTGTGCCGTCACCGTGACCGGCCGCCTCCAGTTCACCACCCGGGGGTGCCGTGAATCTGGTGGAACCGGTGCAGCGCCTCGGGACTGAGCGGGTCAGGTCGGCGGCGAGGAGCGCGCGCCAAGGGTCGGGCCAGCAGGTGGACCGACGCCCCGCAGAGTCCACGGACGAATCCCACCGCAAACAGCATCAGAACGACCAGCGCCAGAATGTGCATAGAAACCTCCTGCACCTCCTGAACGCCGAAAAGTCAGGTGACGGAACTCCCGTCACGGCTTTGAGGGTGACTGAACACTCCTGCCGTCCGCAGTGGCCATCCCGTCCCGCGCCGCGTACCAGGCCACCGCCTCGCGCAGCGTCTCGGTGTGGCAGCGCTGGGGTAGGCAAAAGCAAGTCAGGCAGATCGTTTGCCCCTGCGCCACCTGGCGGGCCAGGACCTGAATCCGGCCATACACCTTGGTCTTCGCCCGGAGTTCTTCTCGCAGCCACTCGCGGTGGTGAGCAATGGCCTCCTCGCGGCTGCCCACCACTTGGGCCCCCAGCACACGGGTGTGGGCCTGGTTCGTAAAGGGATTGCCCAGCACACTGCTGCGGCCCCGGCCGCAGTACTCCACATGGTCGGCCGCTGGTGCAGGGCCCTGTTTCACGTTGTGCAGCAGGATGCGCGCGGCCATCGCCATTTGCCGGTCTGTCATGGCCTGCGTGCACCTGCCCGCATGTCTGGCGGGTAACCGATCAGCGTGCGGGCCACGGGTCAAAGCAGCGGGCTGCAATCAGGTCACGGGACATCAGCCGGCCCGGAGAGAGGTCCGCCTCTGGCCCCAACTCGTGCCCGTCAAATATTTCGCTGTGAATGCCGCCCTCCTCACCGTGCCACAGCCGCCCCGCTCCTTCAAACACTTCAACCCAGAAATACAGGTCCAGCCGCAGTCCCCGTTCAGACAGGGCACTCAGGATACCGCCGGGGGGGCAAGCGGCCGTCTCAAAGCGCAGCCGGAGATGGCCGGGCGCCAGACGCTCCATCTGGCTGTCCACCGCGCCGCCCTTGGTCCCCCAGTGCTGGCAGCGCCAGGTATACAGGTCAGCCGCCCCATGCTCTGCCCGGAGGTGCTGCCGCCGCTGGGCCAGCGCCAGCAGCGTGTCGCCTGGCCGTGCCCTGGCATACTCGGCCTTCAAGTGGGCGAGCACGGCCTCTGGAGTGCACAGGCCCAGGTCGGCCACCCACGGGTAGGTCAGGTAGCGGCGAAGCACGGTGAGGCCAGTCTGATCAGGCTGACCTGTCTCCAGCGTGCCGCGCAGCGCGTCAGCGTTCATCTCGTTCAGGCCGAGGTGGGCTTCCAGCAGCGCTGGCGGCGGGGGCCGCACCTGGGCAAAGTCCAGGGTCTCGTTCGTGGTCTGGGCCACGACAGCGTCCAGCAGGTGCGGCAGGCCGGTCAGGGTCAGATCGTTGGTACACCAGTTGGGCATGGACGCCAGGCACCCGCGCCCACTGGGCGCGGGTGTAGCGGTACGGCGCGGGTAGAGCGGTGCCGGGCAGACCACCACGGCTCCACCCGGTTCAGGCCGCCAGCGCCCAGACGCCCCGCGCCTCGGCCACGCAGTCCGGCAACAGCTGCAGGGTCTGGCGTACTTTGGCTTTGAAGTTTGGATTGGCCTGTACGCGGTCCGGGGCCCCACGGCTGACTTCGGTGTACAACGTCTCCAGGTCACTTCGGCCCCCCAGCGTCGCCAGGGCCCGCCGCACGATGGTCTTCCAGGTGTTCGCTGAGCGGGCCGCGTCCTGCCGGGACACATCACGCAGCAGGGCGTAGAGCTGCCCTTGACGCTGCCACACCAGCAGGTACTCGTGGAGGGTCAGCCCCCAGCGCAGCTTGCCGTAGTCGCGTCTGCCACTGGCCACGTGGTGCTGTTCCTTGATGCGCACGCACTGCAGTTCGCGCCGCGGCAGCCGGGCGATGGCTTCCGCCTGATACGAGTGGTAGCGCCCCTGCTTGCGGGTGTCGCCGATGATGAGCGCGTAATGCCCCCCCACAGACGTGGCCTCCCGCATGTTCACGAGCAGGGCCTGCAGGGCCTCGTAAAACACCTCGTCGTCGCCGAGCTGACTCATATCGCGTGGGTCGTCGGAATAGACCAGCTGGGTGCCGTAGGCCGGGTGCGCCACGACCAGGTCAGCAGGCCCGAACAGCCCGGCCAGGTCGGCGCGGGTCGCGTCCACCCCCAGGTGGACCTGCGCTCCGGCCCGCTCCAGACGGGCTTTGAGGGCCTGATGGTAAGGCGAGGTGCTCAGGTCGGCCCCAGCGGCCTGGATGCCCGACCTGAGTGCCACGTCCAGACTGGTGCCGCTGCCCATGACCGGGTCGAGAAGGCGGCGGGGCCGGGCCTGCTTCAGGAGCCACTCATACACTTTGGGGCTGCAGTTGCCCCGGTAGCGGGCGTCGCCGCCCTCACCACGCTCTGGGAAAGACAGAATGCTCATAGCGACCGTGCACCCGCCCACAGGGCGGGTGAAGGGCCTTCAAGACCGGTAGTCCCCCTGGGCCCTTCAGACCCAGGGGGGACCTGCCGAACGCGGCCGTGCTGGCAGGCCCCGGTTCGTTCAAATGGCTTTCACGATGCCCACTGGCGTAACGTCCAGCACGGCCGGCAACGCCCGCACGCACGCCAGTTGCTCGGGCGGCACCGCCGCCGAAATCAGGTGAAATCGGCGCAGGTGTTTGGCGTCAATGTTCTGCACCCCGACCTGCTCCAGCTGCTGCAGCAGCGCTGGGGCGCCACGTTCTGCTTCCTGGGCGTCCAGTTTCAAGGAAATGTGCATCTGCATGGCGACAAGCCTCCTGAGGGCAGTGTACGCGGCCCGGCGTTTTGGACTGTGAGCCGACTGTCAAGGGGCCTGGACGATCCCCGCCCCGACGTCCGCCGGGGCCAGACCGGGCACCGCGCGGGCACGCGCCCTCATAACCGACCAGAGCGCCCGGCCGCTCAAGCTTGGGTCCCGCTCAGCGTACAGGGCCGCGACCCCCGCCACGTGCGGTGTGGCCATGCTGGTCCCGCTGATCCGGCGTACGCCGCCTCCAGGCCAGGCACTCAGAATGCCGACCCCTGGCGCCGCCAGGTCCACCGTGCCGATGCCGTCGACGTTGCCGCAGGAAAAGGTGGCCACCCGGTCACGGTGGTCCACGGCCGCCACCCCCAGAACGGAGGGACAGGCGGCCGGGTCATGAACCGCCGCGACCCAGGTGGGCCGGCTGCTGTCGTTGCCAGTGGCCGCCACCATCAGAACCCCCTGATCCAGCAGACGCTGGGCGATCAGTTCGTATGGCGCGTTGTAGGGCGCACCAGACACGCGGACCGAACCCAGGCTCATGGACAGGATCTCGGCCCCCTGATCTACGGCCCAGTCAATGGCATCAATGATCTGGTCATCGGTGCCAAATCCAGAGGCGTCCAGCACCTTGGCGATCAGCAGCGTGACGTCAGGGGCCACACCGTACCGCCGGCCACCGGCGGGCGTGGCACTGCCCGCCACAACCCCCGCGCAGTGGGTGCCGTGCCCATGGTGATCGTCTGCCGTGGGTTCACTCGGAACAAAGCTCACGGCGTTGCCTGGTAGGACGGTCAGGTCAGGATGAGAGAGGTCAACGCCCGTGTCCAGCACCGCCACTTTGACGTTCCGGCCGGTGGGGACGTCGTCCCCGGAACGGAGCCCGATCTGCGAGAAGGTATCCTCGGTGGGCACGGCGTTCACCTGGGTGGCCTGGAGTTCTGGCCCTTCAGGGATGCGGCGCTCCTGATTGGGAACGATGGCCAGCACGTCACCGAGAACTTGAAGCTCATTCAGTTGGCGGGCATCCAGGCGGGCTGTCGCCACGCCGAGTGTGCGGTACACCTGCGCCTGCACGCCACTGGCGGTGCTGAGCACCGTGCGGCTGCTGCGGACACTGGGGCCCGGCACGGGCTGAGCCTGGAGCACCTCGGTCAGGAGCCGGACGTTTTCAGGCACCTGCTGGCGAAAGAGAATGATGTGGGTGGGCCGCGTGGGGATCAGGGCATCGGTGGTCATAGCGCTCCTTGCGGATAGGGGAGAGGTGTCCTGCGGCCCCAGCCTAGCGGGCGGGGCGAGGCGGGGCACCAGGCGGGATGGACGCCGGCTCACGCCTGCAGGGTCGGTAGGCGGTGCAGGACAAAGGCGATGGCCGCCAGGGTGGCGGTCTCCAGTCTTAGGTCCTGGACGCCAGGGAGATGACGGGCTGCGTCGCAGGCCACTTCGGCCGCTTCGCGCAGGGCGCCGGCGCGCAGGAGGTCCATCACCAGGCGCGTGTCGACCTGGGCGAGGTCGAGATGATCGCTGAGCCGGGTCACGGCGTCGCGCAGCTGGGCGGGATTCTCAGTCAGGGGCGTCTGGTGGAGCATGCCCGCCCCGCACGCCGGCGGCGTTATTCTGCCGGCGTGTCGTTGCGCCCCGGACCGCCAGCACGTGCAGCACTTGGGGGCCGCCTGTCGGGTGTGTCGTACGGCGCATCCCGGATCAACCACCGGACAACACTCGTTTTGGCGTGTCGCGCGCGGCGCCGTGCATCCGCCTCAGGGCCGGCAGAGCACCAGAACCGGGTCGTCCGGGTCAACACCGTTGGCCACCGCCATGGCCCGGTAGGAGTCATGCAGGTCGTGGGCGCCGTCGCTGAGTGGCCCCACATCGCCCCGGAGGTGCATCAGGCGCGCGGCGAGGTTGTGGTCAGCCCCGCGCAGCAGGAAACCGGCGCAGGGCCGGGGCCGGGCCGCGCCGGCCACGTGGCAGGCGAACACGCGGTCACTCATGTCGTAAGCGGTCGGGGCGCTGTGACGGAAGGCCTCAGCTGGAAACTCGCCGGTGGCGTCCACCCGCCAGGGGCAGGTGCGGCAGGGAGAGGGCCGATGTGGGTGACGGGCCTGGCCGTGCACTTCCACCACCTGGTGGTCCGGGCCGGCGGGCCGGATGTTCGTCACGCCGCCCTCGGCGGGATGGTCAGAGGTGGACGTCATGCCCACAGCATCACCCGCGCCTGGGGGCGGGTGACCGGAGCACCTGGAACTCAGGGGCGGGTGGCCGCGCCGCGCCGCCAGGCCCAGTAGCCCATGGCCACCTGAACGGCGTACTGCGCCCAGGCCACGGCGAGTGCGATGACCACAAACCGCCAGTTGCCCGTCATCCATGTGTTGTACAGCGCCCCGATCAGGGCGACGTACACCGCCCAGAGCGCCGGCAGGCCCATGAGCAGGCCCCGCAGCAGCTCGATCATGCTGGGGGCTTCGTCTTGATTTTTCTGGCTCCAGATCAGCTGTGTGCTGCGGCCGATGGTGCGGCTGATGGCGATGATCAGCAGCGCGAACGCGGCCAGCGTCGGTGTCCCGGCAGGATCAGGGAGAACCAGCGAGAGGGCAGCCGTCCCCACAGTCATCGCCCCCATCAGCGTCATCACCCCGTGAAACGTCCACTCTGTGCGGGGATTGGCGTGAAACAGCGCGTGAGGCACGCTGGGGATGAGAGGCAGACCGGGATCCTGACCAGGCACAGGGAGGCGCATGTGACACGTACGCGCACGTGCCCTGCCTGGTTCCCGCTGGTATCCAGCACCTCACCTGCGTCGAGAACGGGTATGAGCCCGGCTTTTCGGCAGATGTCGACGGGAACAATATGTCACCCAGGCAAAAACGAGTCGGTAGAGGTGCTGGGCAAACAAGACGGTGACGGCTGCCGCCAGGGGGCGCGCGTCTCCGCGGGCATAAGCGGTCCAGGCCCCGCCAAGCACGCCGATCAGGGTGACACCCATCAAGGGCAAGCTGGACGCCAGCGCCAGGAGCGCCTCGCCATGGGTCGGCACGCGGTTGGGCGGCGTCTGCCGCCAGAGCCTCAGCGTGGCGCTGCTGGCCACCATGCTGACGGTGAGCGGCGCGAGCGACAACAGCATATGGAATGGGGCGTCGCTTGGATCAGGCGACAACAGCAGCAGCAGGCCGGCGGTCAGCTGCAGGAGACCCACGCCGCACATGGAGGCGTGGAACACCAAATCGGCCTGCACCGAAGCGTGGTACAGGGGATGGCGGACTGGGGGCGTCAAGATGGCGACTGGGTCTGGCATGGCGTTACCTCGGAAAGCAGGGCGTGACGGGGGCGACCAAACGCTGAATGCGGTCCAGCAAACTGGGATCGGCGGCGTCTTGGCGCGCAGTGGCGGTCCACCAGCGCTGGTCATCGCCGATCACCAATACGGTTGCATGCACGTGGGTGGTTCCGGTGACCAGGTCAACCTCGCCCTGCACCAGGAGGACGTCATGACCATCGGCCAAAAGCCGGCGCAGAGCCGCGCCCGTCACTGGCCCGTCAGGCAAGGGCACGCCGGCGTCGCCAGGCCGACTCACCACGACAGCCCGCAGCGGCCCGCTGTACGCCCCAGGCACACCGTGCACTTGGCGGTTGAGGCACTGATCATCGAGCAGGCCGTACATCTCTGCCAGATCTGGGCACAGGAGTCGGGGTCGGCAATCGAAGGTGGTCGCCATGCCCGCCAAGCACCCGGCAGGCGCCTTTCCCGCCGGGTGTCGGTGCGCCCTCCTCAGGGCGCCCAGGCCAGGGGGCGGGTCCGGGCGTCCGCGACAAACTGCCGGGCGTAGGCCTCGCCCACCGGTTCGGGGTAGGTCTGGGCCGAGGACAGCGTGAACGTCTGGTCGTGGCCAGGAGCAGTCACGTCCAGTTGCCAGTCACCTTGAATGTAGAAGCCTTCGGGGAGGGGCAGCGTCAGGGTCATGCCCGCCCCGCACCGCTGGCCGAAGCCAGCGGTGACGTCAGTCCTTCTGGCCTCTCAAGGCGCGCGGGACTCGTCTGGAGTTGACGTCTCGTCCGGGTCACGCAGCCGCGCCCGCCCCGCTTCGGTCAAGGTGAACTGAAACCGCGGCCGCCCGTAGATGAAGCGGTCAGGATGATCGGCACGAATGACGTACTTCCGCTTCAAAGCGAGATTCAGCACGCGCAGGATGTCGGATTTCCTGACCTTGACCAAGGGATGCAGCTGCGCCGTGTCGCTGGTGCCGCCTGCATCAGCCAGGGCCTGGAGAACCTGCCGCTCCAGGCGGCCAGGTTTCGTCTTGGGGTCATGTGACATACCCGCCCTGTTCCCCAGCCTGGGCTGGGGTGTCGCTCCGGCTTCAGGCAGCGGCGCTGCTCAGGCGCCCGGCCGACACTGCCGGACTGGTGAGTGCCCCCAGCACGGCGCAGGCCACCGTGAGCCGGTCTGCATCGGTGAGCCGAAGGTCGATGCCGTCACCAAACAGCTCGGCCCGGAGGGTGCGGCAAGCCGGATCAAACAGGATCCGTGCCCCTGTGTCGTCTGCGTCGGTGTCCTCCCCTTCAAAGGGCAGGTCTTGCCAGAGGGCCTGTGCCAGATGGACGGCCTGATGAGCGTCGACGCCACCCTGCACCTGCTCTTCCAGGCCAGCGGCCACCGTCAAGACAAGCGCCGTGTGGTCGGCCAGGAGACCCCCACCCTGCACATGCTGCAGGTCCAGGGCCTCGCCGCTGCTCAGGGTGACCCGGGTCCCGGCAGGTGGCAGCAGCGTGTCCAACAGGCATAGCAGCACCTGCGACAGACGCCGGGTCAACGCGGGCGAGCGCTGGTCAGCCAGTCCCTGGGTGGCCCCCACCTTGTCCGGCTGGACATGCAGGTGTGCGGCCCGAACCCTGAAGGCTGCGGCCTCATACTCGCCTTCAAAGACAACCACATCGGCACCCTGCCGCAGCGCCCGCTGAATGTCCGTGCCTGGCCGCGCAGACTGCAGCGCGCCTCTGGCGCTGCGCCGCGTCAGGGGCAACGGCTGCACTGCGTCGCCCAGAATCCGGCAGGCCAGCCGGAACGGCGAGGTGGGCCCGCCAGACAGGGACAGGTGCAAATCCTGGTCGTCAAGCAGAATGGGCTTGACGCTCAGCGTCACGTCAGGTGTCATCAGGACAGTTCGGGACATAGCCGCGCTGCACCCGGCCGCCACGCGGCGGGTGTGGTGCCTCCCTGGCTACAGGCGTCTCCAGGTGAGTGGAATGCGGTCTGCCGCCAGGTGCAGGGCCTGCGCCGCCCAATACCCGAAGCCGGCGGCCGCGAGCACCGCTGGGCGGCGCAGGTCTTCCGGCACCCTCAGAGGGGGCCAAGGCCAACCGGCGGCCTCCCAGAGCGCTTTGACCAGCAGAAGCATCAGGCCCAGCACAACCACGATGTACGTCAGGCGAATCAGGGGGCCCCGCACCCAGGTGTGGCTCACCCCCCGGTGTTTGCTGATGCTCAGCAGAGGCCACCACACCCAGCCAAGAGGGCCCCAGGCGCGACGTGCATCGACGCGGACATGGGCCATATCAAGGTCTGGGGTGATCAGAACCGTGCCACAGAAAGCCCCAGAGATAAGTGCCAGTGCCTCTGGGCTGGTCAGGGGCAGGCCCATCAGCCAGGCCACTGCAGCGGCGCCAGCGGTGGCCGCGCCATTGATCAGGGTATGAATTCGCCCACTAGGCACGGCTCAGGCCACCTGCCGGGTCAGAATGGGAGCAGGTGAGGACAGGCGGCGCACCATGGGCTGCTCAAGGTACCGGTGAATCAGGACGGCGGCAAGGACACAAAACGGCAATGCAAAGGCGGCGCCGTAGGCAGGCGGCAAACCCAGGTGGCCGCCCAGGACCGCGCCCGTGAGCAGTAGCGGAAAGTGGCTCGCGTACAGGCTGTAACTCACGCGCCCCAGCCACTGCAGGGCTGGCGTGGCCAGCAGGCGCCCAGCGGCGCCGCTCGTCAATGCCAGGACGATTAGTGCGGCCCCTGGGGCCGTGAGGTAGCGGACAAAGGGGTCGTCACTCCCCGTCACGTGCCGCTGCAACAGCACCCCAAGCCCCAGCAGCAAGGCGGGCAGGGCCGCCCAGTGCGGCAGTCGCCAGGCGCGGTGGGCCAGGATGGCGCCCACCATGAACAGCGGAATAGACAGCGCCTGCGTCCAGCCGTGCAGCGCGGCGGAGACCGCCAGGAGGAGAACCAGGGCCAGTGTCCAGGGCCACCGGGCAGCTTTGGTCAGGAGCGGCATCAGAAGAGCCACCTGCATCTCGACCACAAGAGTCCAAAGCGGCGGATTCAGGCGATTGGCATCCAGGGCTGGCACGCTGAGTGTTATGGCGCCCCAGAGGTCCTGAGCGGTCATTGACTGACGCAGATGGTCGGTCACCAGCAGGCTGAAGCCGGGCGGCGCCGCTTCGGCGGCCCACCGCGCGAGAAGTCCCAGCCCCACGGCCACGTACGCCACAGGGGCCAGCCGGATCCAGCGGCGCCACAGGTATGGACCCACTTGAGGGCGGCGCAACAGGCTTCCAGCCACCACAAAGCCACTGAAAACGAAGAACAAGTCCACGCTCGGCGCGCCCAGGTGCCAGAGGACAAATTCAGCGGGTGTCGGGGCCCGCGGCCCCCAGGGAACATAGGTGAGGGCCGCAATATGGCTGAGCACCACGGCCAGCGCGGCCACACCCCGGGCGCCGTCCAGACCAGATTCTCGCAGCGCAGTGGGGAACGGTACTTGCAGGGCGCACATGGCAGCAGCGTGTCAGCGCGAGGGTCAGAACAGGTAGAGTGTGCGCCGAACACGATTGCGAGGTGAGGGACCGGTGAGTGAGGACAGGATGGGGGAGGCTGTGACCATGGAGTTGGAGCAGGAGGCTTGGCGGGCGCTGGCACTGGCGCGCGCCTTTATGCATGACGCACCCCCCCTCGTTGAGGTGGATGATCTGGCCGCCATGCTGGACTGCTCCCGGGCCGCCCTTGAACCAGTGCTGACGCAGATGGAACAACGGCGGCTCGTCATGGTTCAGATGCGGCCCGGCAGGGTGATGGGCAGTGTGTTCGTCACCCAAGACGGCCTGAGCATCTGGGTTCAGGAGCAACTGATAAGTGTCCGGGAACCTCTTCCCGGCTTTCACGAGCTGGCAGACCGGATTGAGCGCTGCCTGCAGCGCACCCCGTTCTGGTTGACCGAAGTTCTCGCGGCTGAACTCAACGTGGCCATTTCCCCGTTGACCGCGCAGCTGCGGGTGATGGAAGCGGCCGGCTCCCTGAGGACCAACAAACAGGGCAGCGGCGTCATCTTGAGTGTGACGCCGCCAGCCTGACGCTCAGTGGAACCAGAAATCGGGGCGCCGTTCAGACTTCCGGCGCAGTTCGCGGGTTGACACAGGCCCACAGATGGATTTGAGGCTGGCCACCACACCTGCCAGCGGCGCCGGTGGCTGACCATACGCGGCCGCCAGCAACCGTCTCACTGCGTCGACATCCTGCGGCAGGTCAAGCCAGGCTGGCCCGCGCCACAGCCGCACCCCACCGTCCAGGCTGACTAGGCCGGCGTTGTGATGGGCCTGGTCCAGAAGTTGAAGAGGGGTGCCCGGTAATGCCTGGGCAGCCAGAGCCACCTGCTCTGGAAGCAGCAGCGTGGCCAGCGCGCACCGGGTCACCACCAGCAGACCGCAGGCCTGCTGGGTGTTGACGTGCGCAGCCGCCAACGTCGGCCCACCGTCTGGGACAGACAGCACGAACCCGTGACCCTCCAGTGGCACCAGAATTGCGTTCATAGCCCTCACCCTAGTGGCGCGAGGGTTGGCCAGGCCGGTCACCGACCAGAGCCAGACTCACGCTCAGCGCAGCACAGTAACAGACCAGCACGTCGAGGAGGGCCGAGGCGTGGGCCGTGGACGTAGCGCCGTCCAGTGCGGCCAGCGCCGCTGCAATCAGGCTCCAAGTGGCCCCAAGGCGCCGTTCCAACCACCGGCAGGACAGCGACAGCCCAAGCAGCAGCAACACCTGCTGCTCGGTGTCCAGACTCACAGCCCTCAGACCTGCAGCGAGAGGCCACAGCAGGAGACCGGGCAGAATCAGGATCCGGATAAAGCCGACGTAGGGTTGATTGGCAGCGGCAGCACCTGGTGTCATGCCCCCCCTGCACCTCGGGCGGCGGGGTTCTGCCCGAGGTGACCGTTCTCCTGGGACTGGTCAGCGGGCGTACACCACCGGCGCGAACGCCACATAGCCCGGTCCGTCACGCCGGAGCAGCACAACGTCTTCCGCCAGCAGGTCCCCGTCCGGCGTGGCCGCCACGATGCGGGCGGTGACCGACTGGTCATCCCAGAGCAGCTCCAGCAGCAGGCCCGGCACTGTGGCAGGCAGGCTACCGGGGTCGCCGACCAACAGCGCCGGCATCACCCGCGCTACCTGCCAGCGGTCAGCGTCGTCCCAATCGCCTTTGGCGGCGGCGGCAGCCACCCGCGCCTGACGGTGTTGCTCCAGGCCGCTGAGGGCCGCCTGGTAGGCGGGTTGCCGCTTGGCAGGGGTGTAAGGCGGCTCCACAGGAGGCATGCCGGGGATGGGTTCTCCGAAGGTCAAGCGCGCAAAGACGTGTGTCGGGCTGGTCCTGGGGAGGCTCATGCCTGCGGTGCACCGTGGGCCCTGGTGCCCAGCGGTGTCGCTCCTCCCAGCCTCAATGCACGGTGGCTGGTGGCAACAGCAGGCGAAGGCAATGCGCGTAGAGCAGCAATTCGGCGTCTGACCGGGCCGACGCAATCAGGGGCGCCAGGTGGCTGAGCTGATGCGCAGTCCACGCCTCTACCTGCTCGACCTCATGGCTGAGGTGTTCCAGGTAGTGGACGCGTGTTTGCAGGAAGTCAGTGCTGATGGGCTACTCCTGATGCGCGGCTGCGTGCAGGTGCTGTCTGGGTCTGTGCCATCTGCCGGGCATGTTCGCGGGCCTGGATCCACGACTCACCCTGGGCTTCGAAGTGCATCTGCAGGAGGGATTCGCGAATGCGCGCCTGCGCCTCTTCACGGCCGTCAGCGTGATGGGCTGCCTTGTAAGGGTTCTTCATGCCTGCCCGGCACCCGAACGGCGCGGTGTCCGTTCGGGTTTGTTTCGCCCAGCAGCAGTGGAGGCCGTGGTTAGCGGCCTGCCAGAAGAAGCGCGCGCTGCACATCCAGGTACACCGCCGTTCGTGACCGGCCGGCCTCCTGTGAATCGGCATACTGTTCGGTGACCACGGCGCCCCTGACGATCAGGCCGGCACCTTTACCCAGACCAGCAAGTGGAGCCGCCGCGTCCCGCCAACCTTTGAGGTCGAAGTAGCCTGGTCGGCTCTCCCGGCCTATACGGGGGGTGGTGACCCCGATAGTGGCCCGGACGAGAAGGCCGTTGGCGGTGTCGCGGCGCACCGCATCACGGGTCAGGTTGCCGCTCAACTCAGCTTCGTTGACCCCTCCCTTAAGCCGAAATCCGTTCTCGAGCGCCTCAACCTCCCACGGCACCTGAATGGGTTCGAGTTGGTCCAGCTTGACTCGGGTGGTGCTGCCTTTGCTCCCGTCCTCGGCTTTGTCGAACGATGAGTAATCCAGGCACCCCGGTGCGTACAGCGCGGTTCCAGGCTGGTAGCGGCGCTTGGCCAGCACCTCTGCCAGGCGACCAAGGGCAAAGGCCCGCAGGTACCAGGGCTTCATGCGCAGCTGGCCCTGCTCATCCGTAACCTGACGCTCACCACTGAGGGTGCATTCGAATACGCTGGTCCCGGTCGCAGTGACCTGGAGTTGCGGCGGGCGCACCAGCGCGCCGATCAGGGAGACGTGGTTGGTGTTCATGATGGATTCTCCTTTGGTCGCCTGGCTGAGGCGGGCGGGGTCTCTTCAGAGCTGTTACTTCGACGCGACGATGATGGGGAGATCGTTGCCCAGTGGGCGGACTTCTGACCCTGAGACGACGGCCGCGACCTGACTGGGTGCCATGTCGGGACTGGCTACGATGATCGGGAGATCGTTGCCGGCCTGGGCAGAGGAGTGGGCAAGAAACAGCAGCAGCAGTGGGATGTTGTGGCGCATAGGGCAGCTCCTTTTGACCGTGTGGCCAAAGCAGGACGAGACCGGGCCCAAGGGCGCCGGGGCGGCAGTGATGATGTGCGCCGGAGTTCCTCGCCTGCGTGCTTGCCAGGCACCCGCAGGTGGGCTTCCTGCGGGTGTTCGTTCTCCCTGCCTACGCCGCGCCGTGCAGTGGCGTGCTGCGGGCCCGCGTGGCGGCTCGGCCAACGGCGCCGCGCAGTTCGGCCGACAAAATGGCCATCAGGGCCTCTTCGCCGTCAGCGGTAGCTGGCGCCTCAAGCATCTCGGTGTCGACCGCTGGGCGCCCCGCTTCTTCTTCCAGGACGTGGTCTGGAATGCGCTCATCGTCATAGACCATCAAGGTGAGCTCCGGTGCCGCGGCGCCGGCCGCCATCCTGGCCTCGTCTGGGGCGGCGCCAAACTCCAGACAAAACACGGGCGGCGCTGTTTGAACCGCTCGGGCGGGTGCGGGGCGCCGAGTTGCGTCGTACGCTGCACCTGCAGCCGGATCGTAGGGTCGGTGCCGCACCGGCAGACGGGCCTTCTCCGATAGGCGCCGCACCCGCTCCTGCTCAGGATCACGGCCGCAGGCCAGGTCATGGGCCGCTTGATAGGGCAGAGCGCTCAGCACTTCCGGCTGGGGCAGGGCGCGAGGCGAGCGGCGCTGGAAGAGGGCACGCAGGTTCATAGGCCTGCCCTGCACCCCCGCCCATCGCGGCAGGGGTGACGTTTCTCCAGGCCAGTGTAACCTCAGCCCCGCGCCGCGAGAATCAAGGTCTCCCGGGCGCGGGTGTGGGCCACGAAACAGACCGCCCGCTCTTCGCGTTCGTCACCGCCTGAAGCCATGAGCGCTTCTGGGTGCAGGATGATGACGCGCCGCGCTTCCAGCCCCTTGCTCTTATGAACCGTGCACAGCCGCACGGCCCCGTCAGCCCGGCCCATCAAGCTCTTGGCGAGGGCCACCACTTCGGCGGCCGTGGCCGCACGACCTTCCCCCTGCGCCTCCTGGGCCGCCCGGACTGCCAATGCCGCGCAGCAGGCCAGCTGGTCCGTATCCCGCTCGACGACCCGCCGCAGTTGAGCACCGCTCAATCCCGTGCGGGCATGAGCACGCATCAGGTGCTCGCCGCGGGCGGTCAGCCGCTCTTCTATGTCAGCCGCATGAAAGGGGGTCCGGAAGGTGTCCGTCAGATGCCGGGTCAGGTCCTTGTCCAGGTCATGGCCCAAGATCTTGACGGCTTGTCCCGACTCTGCCAGCCGCAGGGCCAGTTGCACCAGGGGCCCATTGGAGCGGCACACGATCAGATCGCCAGGCTGCGTCAGCGCCGGCACGTCGTCTTCCGTCACCCGCTGCACCTCGCCCTCTGCCGCACTCGCTGGAGCTTGGATATGGTTGGAGTACTGCCGGGCCAGCGCGACATGTTGCTTGGGGCAGCGCCACGTGAACGTGAGGCGGAGTCGCCGGGCACCGAAGAGGGCTTCGGCACGCTCCAGCCCCTGGACGTCGGCGCCGGAAAACCCGTAGATGGCTTGCTCGGAGTCGCCCACCAGAATGACCCGCCCCGTCTCGCCGGCCAGGTGCTTGACCAGCCGGTGCTGCAGGCGCGTCAGGTCCTGTGCCTCGTCGATCAGCTGGACCCCCAGGCTGCCGGCGCCACACTTCAATTTGATCGGCAGGTACAGCATGTCGGTGTAATCGATCTGACCCTTGTCCCGGTAGGCCTGCAGGGCGCCCGCCTGCACCGTTCGGATGGCTGCCGGCGCGTCGAAGCCGTCTGGAAAACTCAGGCCGTGCGCGCTGATGAGGCCCGGCAGCTCGTCCGGCGCTGCCAGGTGGATCAGGGTCAACTCCAGCAGCCGGGTGAGGTTGCGCAGCACCTTCGGTTCGCCCAGCCCCAGCTCAGCCAGGTAGGCCTGCGCCAGGTTGCGCCGCTTATAAGGCACGAGGTCAATGCGGCCCCGGTGGGCTTCAAGGAGACTACGCCCGTGGGCGTGGAGCGTGGAGCAGATCACGTCTTCGGGCATGACCTCCCGGATCTCCTCCGAGATGCTGCCGTTGAAGGCGAAGGCCCCGATCGGCCGCCGCCGGGGCAGCACCACCGCCATGGTCTTGAGCAGCGTGCTCTTCCCACTGCCCGCCGTGCTCTCCACGACCAGGTTGTCGCCCGTGGTCATCACGGCGTTCATGACGGCCAACTGCTCGGGGGTGAACCGGGCGAACGCCGTCTGCACCTGCAGCCGGGTGGGCAGGGGCAAACGGGCCAGCAACGTCTCGGCCAGAGGCGAGAGGGAAAGGGATGCCGTCATGCCCGCCCAGCACCCCGGCGAGCGCCGCGCGTCAGCGCGGGCCGGGGTGACGTCACGCCAAAATGCGCCGGGCCCCAGACAGAAGCTTCTGTCTGGGGCCCGGCGCAGGTGCAGTGCTTAAGGCGTTACGCCGATGGTGTCGTTGCCTTCCAGACGAGTATTTGACCCACCTGGTGTGACGACAGGCTGAATGATGATGATGTCATTCCCCAGAGCGACCACCTGTTTGTTAGAGGTGTGGGCAGAGGCGACTGAAACGGACAGGACCAGCAGCAAGGACAGCAGCTTCATAATCGCGAGGGTATCTGTGCGAATCTAAGAAATATGAGTCGCTTTAAGCGGACAATCGCTCAAGGTGAAGCTGCCCGAAAACCTTATCGACCGCCTGCCGGAACGCTTCTGTCAGCCGCGACGGAAATGCCTGGGTGCGGCTAAGCAGGAGCGTGCCGCTGGCCGCAGCCAAGGCCAGCGGCTGCCCCCCCATTTGTTCCAGGGGCCGGCAGCGCAACTGGGTCTCGGCACGGCGCGCCGCCTCCCGTGCACCAGAAGGCATGGCCGCCGCTGGATCGAAGTCTGCCGGGTTCAGGCCCAACCGGATGGCCTCAGCCAGCCGCACCGCCTGAATTAGCATGTCGCGCTCGCGGTCTGACAGGCCTGCGGCCAGGGTCAGAACCACTGCCTGGGCTGGGGCGCTGACCCCAAGTTGCGGGGCAGGGGCGGCTGCCTCGCTCACAGGAAACAGGGGAATGTTCATGCCTCTCTGGCACCCGGCGTGACTGCAGGGTGATGAGCGCTCCAAGAACCTGGGCCGCGCACCCAGGGTGCCGGCCCGCCTGCGGGCCGCGCCGCTGCCGGTCAGGTCCCCAGAACAACAGGCGGCCAGTTGCTCGGCCGCCTGCTTCTGAGTCTCAGCGTTCCCGGAAGACGTGTCGGGTCTGCCGCCAGTGGCCAGCGGCAGCCCAGACAGCCCCTGGCACCACCCACCAGAGGTGGTGAACCGCCGTGGCCGTGACTTCGCAGAAGCCGGCGTGACCCCTTGCCCTGAAGGTGACGATGACTGCGCGTCCACCGCGCCGCCCCTGACTGATTCGGATGCTGATCATGCCAGCCCCGAACCGCGCCGGGTGGGGTGCCTGGCGCGGTGCCGTTGCTCCTGCATGACCGGGCAGCATACCAGCACAGTACCCCCAGCGCTGGGCGACCGGGGGCGAACATGTGGCGTGAATTGTGGAGCCTCGGGCGCGCGGCGTCGTTTGGCGGTTCAGGGCACGCGGCCTGGGCTACCTCTCTCGGCCCCCCAGCGCTGGAAGGCTGGGGGTGACCTTGGTCGTGAGCCGCCCCCCTTGCCCCTGGGCGGAGGTCGGCGGCCTCTCAAAAAAAAGAGGCCCGCGAAGGGCCCCTGCTCCGCCCTCATGGCGGCGGTCAATCTGCGGATCGGCGACCAGCGGGTGTGATGCTCACTTGCGCCCCTGGCGCCTGGTCCAGGGGTGACGCTTCATCTCCCGTGCGGCGCTTGGACCGGCCGCACCGGGGGGTCAGCGGCGGGCGTGCAGGGCCGCTCGCTTCACGCGGCTGGCGTCCAGCGCCACCAGGGTCGCGCCACTTGAAATCAGGGTCACCAGCAGCCAGATGAGTACGGTCGTCATGCCCGCCATGCACCCGCCGCGCCCCCCAGCGGCGGGTGACGGTTCTCCCCTGGACGCGGCGTGGGAAGGGACCCGCACCCCATGACGAAACGGGCAGGCCGTCACTGGCCCACCCGTTCCCTCTTCCGCGACTTCCTGGCACCCTCTCGTCACCCGGCGCCGCCCGCTGCGGCCCATGCCTGACTCGGTGAGCGCGAGGTGGAGGCATCGGCCCCTGTTGGCCGGCTTGCGGCGCGTCTCCACCCAGCGTGCTTCCCGGTCACCTGACGCGGCCGCGGCGGGTGACGCTGTCCCCTCACTCCACAACAAAAAGAGAGGCGCGGGGCCTCTCTTCGGGTGGCGCACGGCGCTTAGAACGGCAGGTCTTCTTCGGTGGGTGGGAAGTCATCCCCCTGATCGATGTCGAGCCCGCCCGACCGTACCGGGGCGCGCTGGGCACCGCCACTCGCGGCGGCCACTGGCTGACGCGGTGGCTGCGCCGCAGGGGCCGGGCGGGAAGGGGCTCGCTCACCGCCGGTCCGTTCACCCCCCTTGAGTAGGATGACCGAGGTCGCCGTGATCTTCGTGTCCTTGCGCTTGTTGCCGTCGCGGTCGGTCCACGTTGACGACTGCGGCACCCCCTCGACATACACCGGCTGCCCCTTCTTCGGCGCCTGCTGGGCGAACGCTTCCGCCGCCTCCCGCCACAGCACCACCTCGAAATAGTGCACCTTCTCCTGCACCTGACCACGTCCGTCCGTCCACTTCTCGTTCACCGCCAGGCTGAGGTCCATCACGGCCTCACCTCCGGGGGTGTAGCGCAGTTCTGGATCGCGGGTCAGGTTGCCGCCCAGGGCCACCAGGGCCGAGCCGCCCTGAAGGCGCACGCCGCCCCCCGCATCCTCCACCACATCGAACGTGCCGGCCAGTTCTTCCACACGCAGCGCCTTGCCCAGGACCCGTGCGCGCTTCCCGCCTTCGGGCGTCTCCCACCGCTCCTGCACGAGGTTACCGACAACCAGGACCGGCAGCCCGGCCACCAGGCGCTCAGCCAGGGCTTCAGCGGCCTTGCCCAGACTGGTGATGGGCAGGTAAAAGGGGACGGTCTTGAGCTCCCCCTGGCGCAGTTCCTGGCGCTCACCCGACACGGTGTAGTCCAGGACGGCGGTGCCGGAGGGGGTGTATCGCAGCTCGGGGGTCCGGGTGATGGCGCCGATCACGGTCAACTGGTTCATTCCACGCATGTTGGTCTCCTGGGGGCAGCCCACTTGGTCTCAGTGTCTCTGAGGGTCGAGGCTGTCTTGTCCGCCCTGTACCCCCGGCGCTTCCTCCGGGGGTGTTGTTCCGCTCCCTGACCTCCAGTGGCGAACACCACCGGGCCGGGGGACGGGGACCTCTCCAGGGTGCTGGGCGGGTGGGTTTGGCCACCAAGCGAAGACAGCTGGCGCGGGGCACTCTGGGGGAGCGGGGGCTGGGGTCAGGGATAGCCAGGGGGTGTGTGGGCTGTTGGGGCGGAGCCAGCGGAGGACATGCGGCACATGGACCCTTAGGGCATTAAGAGAACAGATGTACCCCTTATTCGACAGGGGGTTCAGGAGGCTCGTTTCGCCCTCCACGGCTGTTCCCGCAGCGCTTCTCCAGCGCAAGTGCGCTTATCAGACAGGGGGTCTTGAGCGGGCTTCCGACCCTCGGCCTGGCCCCCGAGGCCCCGCGCCCACCCCAGTCTGGTGGCCTGCATGCCTCCCCCAGGGAAGTCAAAGAGGGGGCTAGCAGGCAGCGCTGGCCCCCTCCCGTTTGACCCTCCCGTGCCTGCTCATCGCCACCACTGGGCCAGGTCCACCCGCTGGGTCAGCCACGAAGACACCGTGGCCTGACGCCGCTCGGAGACCACCCCCCACACCAGGCCCTGGAAGTGCTGACGGAAGCTGTCGCGCTTCTCTTCCACCACGCGCCGCACGTAAGACCCCGTATCGAATTCCACTGCCACGCGCCCCCCATCCGCCCGCTGCCAGATCGCGTCTGGTTCCTCGGCCCGGCGCCGGACCGTCCCCCGGCTTGGGCGCACCACCTCGCACGCACTCGGGGGCACGCCGTACTGGTGACGCAGCTCGCCGGCACCCGCACGATGGGCTAGGTGCGGCACCTCGGCCTGGCCCATCGTGCGGGTCGCCAAGAGAAAGCGCACGGGCACTTCCAGGTTGGGCCGCATGTGGACCGGGCGGGCCAGATCCTGCACGAACGGCACCGCTGGCAGGTCTTCAGCCTCCAGTTTGAAGTGCCGCTTGAGCTGGCCTTCGGTCATCACGCCGTCACACGCCAGGGCCTCGTGAGCCCGCTCGATGCGGTCCTTTCGGACCAGTTGCAAAATCTCTAGCGTCAGGTCCGGGACGCCGGCTCCTTTCAGTTCTGCCGCCTGCAGTTCGGTGATGGCTGGCCCCTGAATGGGCGGCACTTCCCAGAGGTCACCCACCTCCTCGCCGGTCCACACGCGCTGCCCCGGTTGACCCGGTTCAGTCTGCGGCAGGCAGTGCACGAAACGCAGGTTCGCACGGTGCTGTTCGGCCGCCTGACGGCCCCGGACGGCACTCGGGCTGAGGATCACCAGGTCATGCTGCGTGGCGGCCAGTGTGCTGCGAAACCGCTGGGCCAAGCGGTGAATCGATTCGGAGGTGGTGCCGCCTCTGGAGAGTTGAGCCACCACGTACGCGTCCCGCTGGTCGGTCTGTACTCGTGGGAAACGCCGCAGCCCTCCGAAGCGCTCGGCACCCGTCCGGATGCCCGGCGCCAGGACCCGCCAATCCAGCTGCGCCAGGCAGAGCCGTTCATAGGCCAGGTCAACCGACCGACTCAGGCTGCGGGGGGTGAGGTCGTCGTCGGGAATGGCGCGCAGGCCCAGTGAAGTCAGCACGATCAGCTCCCCCATGCCGGTGTAGGTGACATGGAGGAATCCCCGGTCCATCAAGTCCGCCACGTCGTCGAACGTGGCCCGCGCTTCGTCGGGGGTCAGGCCGCCCAACTGGTAGGTCCGGGCCAGCCCTTTGCGCTCATATTGAGTGGCGGCGGGTCGATTCAGACGCGGCATGAGACGCTCCTGCAGGCTGGTCTCCCCAGGGGGTTCAAAAGGCCCAGCACCGTGGCGGACGGCACGCCCTTCTGTGGCGTTTGACCGCTGCAGAAAGCCCGGTCGTCACGGGTGGCGCCATTTAGCGTGAGGAGCCAGAGCGGATGCGTCGTGCTGGATGATGAACAGGGGTTTTGGATGCTGTTCAGCCCGTTCTTCCGGCGTCTTGAGTGCTCAGCATTGTGGACGAGAGAGGCCCACCGACGTGGCATACGGTGGACGAAGGTGACCTCACCTTGGGCGCCTCTGAAGCCGCCAGCCTGGAGAAAAACCAGCGGGCCCGTCTGCCCTGGACACGCGGGTTTGTGGTGCAGCCTGCGCGTCTTGCCGGGCGACGTTGACCGGCGTTTCTGGTCTTCTCTGTTCTGACGACCAGAGGCATCAGAGTGATCGACGCTGAGCAGGGGAGGGCGAGCGTTCGATGGACGCCTGACCGGGTGCAGGGTGTCTTTCCTCATGGGTCGTACCTCCAAAAAAGGCCAGCGCGCGGGGCAACTGGCCTGTGATGTCTTCACTTGAAAGGGATCAATGTGCGCTGCGGCCGGTCTTGGGCTTTTGAAGCCGCCCCTTGCGAATCTCCAGAAGGGTTCTGAAGTCATCTTCGCCACTGGCCAGGCGCTCCAACGAGGTCTCAACTCGGCCTGTCACCTTGAGAACCGCGAGGCGTGAAGCGCGCCGTTCCTGGGCGAGCCAGCCCTGAAAGGCCGCGTCGGGAAGAACGATCTCGTCGTCCAGTTTGCGGAGGGCGCGCTTGCCCTGGGCGGTCACGATCTCCAGGTCAAAGACCTGGTGGCTGGGGGCCGGGACGGCCTTGACCACACCCCGTTTGATCGCTTCTTCGTACTTCTCCAGAACGAGGTGCAGCTCCTCAGGTGGAACGCCTTTGAGCAGTGCACTGAGCAGTTGAAACGGCGGCGCCGAGTCTGGTGCCGCCGCCGCGGCTGGCCGACTTGCACGCCCTGCCTGGGCAGGGCGTGGCATCGCTGCAGGAGGTGATACGGGCGGGCGCTCTGGCGCTTCCGTCGGAGGGATGTGCGCCCCTTCGGGCAATGAAGGCGTGGGGGCTTCCGGAGCGGATTCGGCTCCAGGGACAGCCGGTCCTGGTGACGTGACGTCTTGTTTCTGGCTCATCGTGGTCCTCCGCTCGCGATGCTGCCTGCGCGAGGGTCAAAAGAAGAAGAGACGGGCCGAAAGCCCATCGCTTCGACCCGCCTCTTCTCGTTGTTTCACGGCCTTTGAAGTCAACCAGCTGCCAGCAGTTGTGGCAGGTGGGGCACCCACTGACCAACCTGAATGCCTTCTGGCTGCTCCCCAGCCAGAGTGGCATCAACGGCTCTGCTCACATCCTCATAGACGATGTACTTGCCCTTGCCGTGGACCTCAATGCCTAGACTGAAGCAGGCAGTGCTGCGCCGTTTGAGCTCTCCGGTTCGCTCGTCGATGCTGATGCCCAGCAGAGGCAGTAGAGGTGGGTTTTCTATCACGTCCAGAAGCACGCGGCCGTGCATGGTGGCGATGACCCTCACGCCATTTTTCGAAGCCGACACAAGAAGGGGAACATCGCCGTTATAGCCCACTTCGTCCATCAGAACCTCCTCCGGGCCATGATTGCGAATAACTCGCCGCAGCTTCGGCGCCTGCTGATCTGGATCACCGACCTTGACTCGGCGCATCCGGCGGAGAAGTGGGTGAGGGACGTCGCCATCTCCCGTAATTTCATTGCTGCTGTCGATCACCCAAAGGCCACGGTTCAAGGTTTCGGCCCGGATTCGGGCAATGTCCCGCAGGAGCGTGGTCTTCCCGACAGCAGGCGGGCCAATCACGGCAATGCCTCTGGCTGCGGTGATATAGGGCCGCAAAATTTCGGCGACTCCCTGAATCACACGTGCCACACGAATGGTGATACTTGCCAGCAAGTCCTCACCGTCAAACTCTGCGGAGACGCGGTGCAGCGTGCCAGGAAGACCAAGCCGGCCGTCTTCTCTGAATCTCCCGCCGACCCGGGATTCCACGTACTTCAGGTCCCGGAGTTCAATGGTGCGGGGGTACTCAATCCGCAGGCCATCCATCTTGATGGTGAGGTTCTGCTCCAGATCAAGTGTGATCTCTTCTACTAGGTGAATACGTGGCTCAACAAT